>JAOTUD010000531.1 GCA_029864065.1 Gammaproteobacteria bacterium
GTCGCCGCGCCGACGGCCGGCCTGCATTTCGACAATGAAATTCTGCAGGAATTGCTGGAAAGGGGTGCCGAGCTTGCTCATATCACGCTGCACGTCGGCGCCGGCACCTTTCAACCGGTGCGCGGCGAGGATATCGACAGCCATATCATGCATGCCGAGCTGATCGACGTCCCGCAATCGGTGTGTGACGCGATCGAGCGCACGCGCGCCAGCGGCGGGCGCGTGATCGCGGTCGGCACCACCGTGGTGCGCAGCCTCGAATCCGCGGTGAGCACCGGCAGGCTGCGGCCGTTTCGGGGCGAATCCAGCCTGTTTATCAAGCCGGGATTTGACTTTAGCGTGGTCGACGCGCTGCTGACGAATTTTCACCTGCCGAGGTCGACGCTGTTGATCCTGGTCAGCGCTTTTGCCGGCGCCGGCCTGATGCGGCAGGCTTACGCGCACGCGATCGAGCAGCGCTATCGTTTTTTCAGTTACGGCGATGCGATGTTTATCGCCAATCGCGCAGCGCGAGGTTCCGATGCAGTTCACTCTTGACAGGACCGACGGCCAGGCGCGCCGCGGACGCCTCGTGTTCGAGCGCGGCACGGTCGAGACGCCGGCCTTCATGCCGGTAGGTACCTACGGCACGGTCAAGGCGATGACGCCCGAGGAACTGCGTGAAATCGGCGCGCAGATCATCCTCGGCAATACCTTTCATTTAATGCTGCGCCCCGGGACCGATATCATCAAAAAGCATGGCGACCTGCACGACATGATGCACTGGCAGGGTCCGATTCTGACCGACTCGGGCGGTTTCCAGGTGTTCAGCCTCGCCGAGATGCGCAAGATTAGCGAGGATGGCGTTACCTTTGCGTCGCCGGTCGATGGCGCCAGGGTATTTCTGAGCCCCGAGATTTCGATGCAGGTGCAGCGCGATCTCGGCTCCGATATCGCCATGTGTTTCGACGAGTGCACGCCGTATCCGGCGGCCAAGGACGTGGTGCGTGAATCGATGCAATTGTCGTTGCGCTGGGCCGAACGCAGCAAGATCGCCTTCGCGGATAACCCGAACTCGCTGTTTGGCATCGTGCAGGGCGGCACCTACCCGGAACTGCGCCTCGAGTCGGCGCGCGGGCTGAAGTCGATCGGTTTCGACGGCTACGCGATCGGCGGGCTGTCGGTCGGCGAGGAGGCCGACAAGCGCAACGCCACGCTGGATGTGGTGCTGCCCGAGCTGCCTGCCGATAAACCGCGTTACCTGATGGGCGTGGGCAAACCGGAAGACCTGGTCGAGGGCGTGCGCCGCGGCGTCGACATGTTCGATTGCGTGATCCCGACCCGTAACGCGCGCACCGGTTTCCTGTATACCAACGACGGCATCATCCGCATTCGCAACAGCCGCTACGCCGACGACGTTGCGCCGCTGGACGCCGAATGCGGCTGCTACACCTGCCGCAATTATTCGCGCGCCTATTTGCGTCATCTCGACAAGTGCGGCGAGATCCTCGGGGCGCGGCTCAACACGATTCATAACCTGTACTATTTTCAGCAGCTGATGCGCTCGATTCGCGAGGCGATCGAGGCGGGCGGCTACCAGGACTTCAGCGACAACTTTTACCGACGCTACGAGTCGAATTCCTAGATGTCAAATATGCGCTTCCGCCTTGTGGGATGAGCGGCCTAGTGCCATAATACGCGCCGCTTCGGGGCTGGGCCCTGGGCCCGTAAACAGCAAACCAAAGGTTGATCGATATGAGTTTCTTTATTAGCGACGCAATGGCGCAGGGAACAGGAGGGGGACAGGGCGGTACCCTGGAGCTGATTCTGCCGTTACTGTTGATGTTCGGTATTTTCTACTTTTTACTGATTCGTCCGCAGCAGAAAAAAGCCAAGGAACATAAGAACATGGTCGAAGCGCTCAGCAAGGGTGACGAAATCATTACCAACGGCGGCCTGCTGGCCAAGATAACCGACGTCGACGAGAATTTTCTGACCTGCAAGATTTCGGCTAACGTCGAAGTCAAGATCCAGCGTCACGCCGTCGCCACGGTTATGCCCAAGGGCACGATCAAAAACCTGTAACGGCAATGGTCAATCGTTATGCCCCATGGAGATACATTCTCCTGATCCTCGTTGTTGCCGTCGGCTTGGTCTACGCCGCGCCCAATCTGTATGGCGAGGATCCGGCGGTGCAGATTACGCACCGGGTCAACCTGGTCGACGAGGCCGAGCTCGGTAACATCAAGAGTCTGCTCGAAGCCCGGAATATCGATTATCGATCGATCGAACTCGATGGCAATAACGTGCTGGTTCGCTTCGCCTCGGAAGAGGCGCAACTCAGGGCGGTCGCGCAAATCCGTGACGCGCTCTATGCCAGCGACCGTCGTTACAGTATCGCACTCAACCTGGCGCCGGCCACGCCGGACTGGCTGACCGCGCTGAACGCATTGCCCATGTACCTGGGGCTGGATCTGCGCGGCGGGGTGCATTTCCTGATGGAAGTCGACATGGAGTCGGCGATCGAAAAATCCCTGGAGCGTTCCGCTGACGAACTGCGCAGCTTCATGCGCGAAGAAAAAATCCGTTACCGCTCGGTGCAGGCCGACAAGAGAAAAATCAGCATCCGCTTTACCAGTGCTGCCGAACGCGATGCGGCCCAGCTGTTGCTGGCAGACGAATACCGAGACTTCGAGTTTACCGGCAGCAACGATGACCGCAACTGGTTTATCGAGATAAGCTACAACTCGACCGCGCTGGAGGAAGAACGGCGCGCGGCGATCGAACAGAACATATCCACGCTCAAGAATCGCGTCAACGAACTCGGTG
>JAOTUD010000532.1 GCA_029864065.1 Gammaproteobacteria bacterium
TACGTTATGGAATTCGATCATAAACCGGGTTCAGCTCCGCGTGTCGGCCAGCAGCGCATCGACGAATTCCACGTTATCGAAGGGGCGCAGGTCTTCCACCGATTCGCCGATACCGATATACCGGATCGGGGTTTGCAGTTGCTCGGCGACGTTGAATATCATGCCGCCTTTGGCGGTGCCGTCGAGCTTGGTCAGTACAATGCCCGAGATTCCCACCGAATCCCTGAATTTGCTCGCCTGCGTCAACGCGTTCTGGCCGGTCCCGGCATCGAGCACCAGCAGCGTTTCCTGCGGCGCGTCGGGATCGAGCTTGGCCATAACGCGTTTTATCTTTTCGAGTTCGTCCATCAGGCTCATCTGGGTGTGCAGCCTGCCCGCGGTATCGGCGATCAGCACATCGATGCCGTGCGCCTGTGCGGACTGCAACGCGTCGTAAATGACCGAGGCCGAATCGGCGCCCTGGCCCTGCTTGATCACGGGGACCTCGAGCCGGTCGCCCCAGCTTTGCAGTTGTTCCACCGCGGCCGCGCGAAAGGTATCGCCGGCGGCGAGCATGACCTTGAGTCCCTGGTTTTTGAACTGCTGCGCGAGCTTGCCGACGGTAGTGGTTTTGCCGGCGCCGTTGACGCCTACCATCAGAATGACGAATGGTTTCCTGCCCGAGTCGACGACCAGCGGGATGGAGCAGGGTTCGAGGATTGCGGTCATCGTCGTCTTCAGCGCTGCGATCAGGCTGTCGCTGTCCGCCAACTGGCTGCGCTGCAGCGACTCGGTCAGGCTGGATGTGATTTTCTGGGTTGCCTGGACGCCGACATCGGCCATCAGCAGCCGATCCTCGAGCAGTTCCAGCAGCTCGTCATCGATTTGTTTCCTGCCCAGCAGTAAATCACCCAGCCCGCCCGACAGGTTTTCCCGGGTTTTCGACAGGCGCTGACGCAGCGAGGCGAACAGCCCCGCCGGCTTTTCCGCGTCATTTTTACTGGCTGATTTAAATCCGAACATCGTTTTTCCGGGAAACAGATTTCAGGCACAATATGCTAACAGAAAGCGATTCCATCTGTGCACTTCAAACCCGTATAAAGCGCGAAAACGGCGGTTCAAATGAAATCCCAGGTCAGGATTATCGGCGGCAAATGGCGCGGCAGTAAAATCCCCGTTATCGATGCCGATGGGCTGCGCCCGACGCCCGATCGAATTCGCGAAACCCTGTTCAACTGGCTGGCCCCGAACTGCCCAGGCGCAACGGTGCTGGACTGTTTTGCCGGCACCGGGGTGCTGGGTTTCGAGGCCCTGTCGCGCGGCGCCGGGCGGCTGGTCGCGCTCGAGCGGGACCCCGCGGCGCTGGCAAGCCTGCGCCGGCAGGCGGCGAGGTTCGATCCCGACGCGATCGAAATTATCGCAGGCGACTCGCTCGATTCGATTGCGCGGCTGCGGCACAAGTTCGACCTGGTATTTATCGATCCGCCGTATGCGGCGTCGGGATTGCGTCACCAGGTGATTGAACGACTCGAGGCAACCGCATGCCTACAGCCCGGCGCCAGAATATATTTCGAATGGCCAGGCACCGGGGATTTCGAATTGCCGTCGCCCCGGTTGCATTGGTTAAAGCGAAAGTCGGCCGGCCAGGTTAACTATGCTATAGCCGAATGGCGGCTAGTTGGTTAGAATCTGGCGTCTATTTTATCCGGCAGCAAATGTCGACGGAAAGAGGTAGTCCATGACCGGAATTGCGATTTATCCAGGCACCTTCGACCCGGTTACGCGTGGCCACATCGACATTTGCCAACGCGCGCTGAAAATGTTCGACCATGTCGTCATCGGTGTCGCCGATAGCCCCGCAAAGGAACCGTTTTTCGATATCAACGAACGGCTCGACATGCTGGAAACCGTGTTTGCCGACAACGATCAATTTTCGGTGAAACGCTTTTCCGGGCTATTGATCGATTTCGCCCGCGAATGCAATGCAGCTGTCATCATTCGCGGCCTGCGTGCGATTTCGGATTTCGAATACGAGGTGCAACTGGCCGGCATGAACCGCTCGCTGGCGCCGGAGATCGAAACCGTGTTTCTGACCGCGGCCCAGCGTTACGCCTTCGTATCGTCTAGCCTGGTGCGCGAGATCGCACGCCTGGATGGCGACGTGTCGGAGTTTTTGCATCCCGAGATACTGCGCCGCCTGACCGAAAAATTACAGGCTCGAAAATGATTTACCGAGGGAGCAACAAGCCGTGGCGTTGATGATTACCGACGAATGTATCAATTGCGACGTCTGCGAACCCGAGTGCCCGAACGACGCGATTTCCCCGGGCGAGGAATATTACGAGATCGATCCGCTGCTGTGCACCGAGTGCGTCGGGCATTTTGAAACCTCGCAATGCGTCGAGGTTTGCCCCGTGGACTGCATCCCGTTCAATCCCGATTATCGGGAAACCAGGGACGAACTGATGGAGAAATACAAACGCCTGACCGGTGACGTATAGAATCGGGCGGGGGATTGCGGACGCTTTATTTTCGCGATTTGCCGATTCAATAACCGCCGACGGCCCCTTCGCTGCGATTATCGAAGGTCGCCTCCAGGTAATTCTTTTCATTGAGGCGCACCGCCTTGATTCGGCCCAGGTAGGAAGGCCTTTGCGCAACGGTTTGATGGCCGCGTTGCTCGAGGCCGGCCACCACTTCCGGTGAAAACTTGAACTCGTCCAGGTAAAGCTTGTTCGGTAAAAACTGGTGGTGCACCCGTGGAAACTGCACCGCGCGGTCGATATCGAGCCCGGTGACGAAGACACGGTAAATCGTCTGGA
>JAOTUD010000041.1 GCA_029864065.1 Gammaproteobacteria bacterium
ATCTCCACCGGGCAGCACATAACGGCAATGGGTTCGGATTCCGAGCACAAGAACGAGATCGATCCCGAGATCGTCGCCAACAAGGCGCAATACTTCTGCGACCGACTGTCGCAGGTAAGGGTGCTCGGCGAATTGCACCATGCCATCGAAAAACAGCTGGTGGCGCCCTCGACCGGGTTCCCCGAGCTGGGCCAGGTTATTGCGCAACAAATGCCGGGGCGCAAGGACAGCAACGACATCACCCTGTGCGATCTGACCGGCACCGGGATTCAGGACACGGCGATCGCGACGCTGGCCTTTCATCGTTGCCAGCAGCACCAGGCTGGCACCAGTATCGTCACCTAGAGAAAAAACAGATGCCCAAAGACGCCAAACTCAATTTCTCGCTGGCCGAGTACGACCAGCGGCTCGGCAGGACCCGGGCCGCGATGGCACGGCAGAATATCGATTGCCTGGTCGTGGTCGATCCGTCCAACATGGCCTGGCTCACCGGCTACGACGGCTGGTCGTTTTATACCCACCAGTGCGTCATCGTGCAGCACGACGCCGAACCGATCTGGTGGGGGCGCGGCATCGATGCGCCGGGCGCGGTGCGCACGACTTACCTCGACGGCGGCAATATTCTGAAGTACCCGGATCATTTCGTGCAATCCGACAGCTGTCATCCGATGGATCATCTGTCCGAACTGCTACGCGAAATGAAACTCGACCGCGGCTCGATCGGCGTGGAGATGGAAAACTTTTATTTCTCGGCGGCGGCATTCCGCTCGCTGCAGACGCATTTGCCCGATGCGACCTTTATCGACGCAACCGCGCTCGTTAACTGGCAGCGCATCGTCAAGTCGCAACAGGAGCTGGGCTACATGCGCAGCGCCGCGCGCATCGTCGAGTGCATGCACGCGCGCATCTACGAGATCATCGAACCCGGCCTTGCCAAGAACCAGCTGGCCGCGGAAATCTTCCGCACCGGAATCGCCGGCAAGGACGAGCACTGGGGCGACTACCCGGCGATCATGCCGTTGCTGCCGACCGGGATGGATGCCACCGCGGCGCACCTGACCTGGGACGACTCGAAACTGAAACCAGGCGATATCACCTTCTTCGAAATCGCGGGTTGTCATAAGCGCTACCACTGCCCGCTGTCGCGCACGATATCGCTGGGGCCGCCGCCGCAGAAATACCTCGATGCCGAAAAGGCGGTGCTCGACGCGATGCATGCCGGCCTCGAAAACGCGAAACCGGGCAAGCTATGCGAGGACGTCGCGATCGCGTTTTTCGATACCCTGGAAAAACACGGTTTCAAAAAGGAAAATCGCACCGGCTACTCGATCGGCCTGTCCTATCCGCCGGACTGGGGCGAGCGCACGATGAGCCTGCGCCGCGGCGACAAGACCGAGTTGGTGCCGAACATGACCTTTCATTTCATGCCGGCGCTGTGGCTCGACGACGGCGGCCTCGAGATCACCGAGTCGGTCGTCATCACCGACGGGGGCTACGAAAGCCTGGCCAATGTCGAGCAACGATTACTGGTGAAATAGACATGGCAAACCCGATAAGCGCCACCATCGACTTCGACCGCGACGGCCTGCAGCACGGCTTTCTACAAATACCCCATTCGCGCAATGATTCGGCCTGGGGCTCGATCATGCTGCCGATCACCATGGCCAGGAACGGCCAGGGTCCGGGCGCAATCCTCACCGGCGCCAATCATGGCGACGAGTACGAGGGCCCGATCGCGCTGCAGCACCTGGCCAATCATATCGATGTCGACAAGGTCAGCGGCCGCGTCATTATCATTCCGGCAATGAACTACCCGGCCTTCCAGGCCGCCACGCGGGTGTCGCCGATCGACCAGCTCAACATGAACCGGATATTTCCGGGCAGCGAAAGCGGTACCGTAACCCGGCTCATCGCCGACTATATAACGCGCGTGCTGCTACCCATGTGCGATTACGTGCTCGATATCCATTCCGGCGGCAAGACGCTCGAGTTTCTGCCTTTCGCCGCCTACCACGAACTCGAGGACAAGACCCAGCAACAGGCCTGCGAGGCCGCCACCCACGCCTTCGCAGCGCCCTACTACCTGAGCCTGCTCGAAATCGATGCCGGGGGCATGTACGACACCCAGGCGGAAGCAATGGGCAAGATTTTCGTATCGACGGAGCTCGGCGGTGGCGGCACCAGCACCGCGCGCACCGTCGAGATCGCCAGGCGTGGCGCGCATAATTTCCTGGTCCACGCCGGCATTCTCGACGCGCCGCCGCTTCGGTCCGCGGACGGCAGCGTCAAGCTCGACATGCAGCAGGACGACGCCTACGTATTCTCGAGGCACAATGGCTTGCTGGAGCCCTGCGTCAGCCTCGGAGACGCGGTGCAAAAAGGCGACCTGATCGCGCGCGTTTATGCCACCGAACGAACCGGCCAAAAACCAATCGAATATCATGCCGCAAGTGACGGTATAATCCTGGGCCGCCACTTTCCATCCCTGATCAAGATCGGCGATTTCATGAATGTCATCGCCCGGATTGTCCAGGAATAAACTCAACCCTGAAGGAAAACTTAATGAAATTTAAAGTACTCTTGCTGCCCGCCCTGTTACTCGTGCTGACAGCCTGTGACAAGAAAGAATCGATGCCGAAGGAAATCACCCTCGCAACCGACGACGATCGGTTCAGCTACGGGCTGGGCATGCTCGTCGGCGAGCGCGTACTCAAGCAGTATGGCGACATGGACTATGATCTGCTGCTGGCCGGCATGAAGGCGCAGCACAACAGCGAGGACACGCTGATCACTCTCGAGGAGGCCGGCAACGCGCTCAACGCCTACATGGAGAAGCAGTTTGCCGAGGAGTCCTCGGGCAACAGGAAACGGGGCGAGGATTACCTGAAGGCCAATGCCGAGAAAGAAGGCGTGCAGATCACCGAGTCCGGGCTGCAATACTCGATCATCACCTCGGGGGATGGCGCGAAGCCCAAGGCTACCGACCAGGTCACGGTGCATTATCGCGGCACCCTGATCGACGGCACCGAGTTCGACAGTTCCTATTCCAGGGGTTCACCGACGAGCTTCACCCTCGACCAGGTGATTCCCGGCTGGACCGAAGGGGTGCAGCTGATGAGCGTCGGCAGCAAGTACCGCTTTGTCATACCCTACGACCTCGCCTATGGTGAACGCGGCGCCGGCGGATCGATCGGCCCATTCGAAACCCTCATTTTCGAAGTCGAGCTGATTGAAATCGGTTCCTGATCGGGTAACCATTATCCCCGCGAAGGGATAACGCGGACATGCCCAGCCAGGCACTATTGCTGCGTGTGGCGCCGCTACTGTTCGTCTCGCTATGGAGCACGGGCTTCATTGCGGCGAAGTACAGCATGCACAACGCCGACCCGTTCGTGTTCCTGTGCCTGCGTTTCAGCATCACGGCGCTCGCTCTGGTGCCGATTCTGCTGGTTGTAGGCGCGGCGCTGCCGCGCCGTATCTGGTCGTTTCGACACGACATGGTCACCGGCATGCTGTTGCACTGCGGCTACCTCGGTTACCTGTTCTGGCCGATCAAGAACGGCGTTCCGTCCGGAATTGTCGCGATCATCATCGGCATACAACCGATACTGACGATGGCGCTGGCGTCGCTTTATATCGGCGAGCATCTCGATTTTCGCAAGGTCGCGGGCTTGCTGATCGGCTTCGTCGGCATCAGCGTCGTCATCATCGGCAAGTACGGTATCACGCTCGGCCTCAGCGGCGGCCTGGACCTGATCGATCTCGGCATGTGCCTGGTCAGCCTGCTGTCGATGGCGGTCGGCGTGTTTTATCAAAAGAAGTTCTGCGACCAGTCCAGACTGTTGCCGGGCACGCTGATGCAGTACGTCGCCGGCGCGCTGGCGACCGCGGGTTTCGCCCTGCTGTGGGGCGAGTCCTGGACCATCGACTGGACACCGACCTTCGCCATCGCGCTGACCTGGCAGGTGCTGGGCCTGTCGATCGGTGCCGTTTTGCTGTTGATGTATATCATCAGGAACGGCGAAGCCGGACGCGTATCCAGCATGTTCTACCTGGTGCCGCCGCTGGTCGTGGTCGAGGCGCATTATCTTTTTGGCGAAACCCTGGGCCTGTTATCGATTGGCGGCATGCTGGTTTGCGTGATCGGGGTCTACGTCGTCAGTCGTTCGGCCAAAGCGTGATACGGCCTGCCCCGTCATTCAAATCCGAAGACCGGTAACGGCAGCGCGCTCGCTACCGATCATGCCGATTTAAGCGGATGCTGCAGATCGATACGCTCACCCGGCCGCGGCCTGATGATCCGGGTACCGAGTTTATCGCGTATGCATTCGGCCAGCGCGTCCATCGAATCGGGCTCGCCGTGCACCAGCGCCAGCGGCGGTTGCCGGTCGAAATGCCCATACCAGTCCAGCAGTCCCGCCTGATCCGCATGCGCCGATAATCCACCTATCGTGTGCACATGGGCCTTGACGGCGATCTTTTCTCCCCACAGGCCGATTTGCGTTGCGCCGTCGACCAGTTTTCGCCCCAGCGTGCCACCGGCCTGGTAACCGGTGATGACGATATGGCAATCGCTGCGCCAGACGTTATGCTTCAGATGATGTTTGATTCGCCCACCGGTACACATGCCGCTTCCCGCGATGATAATGGCGCCGGAGCGGATCCGGTTGAGGCTCATCGACTGGTTGGCCGTACGACACAGGTGCAAATTCGGAAGCAAGGTTTGATGGCTGTTTTTACGCCAGAGCTCGGCCGACTCTGCATCGTATAACCCGGTGTGACGGGTATAGACCTCGGTAGCCTCGATCGCCATCGGGCTGTCCAGAAATACCTGCCAGCGGTCCAGCGACCAGTCATGGTAGTGTTTGGCAAACTCGTAAAGTATGTGCTGGGTACGGCCGACGGCGAACGCGGGGATTAATATGTTTCCCCGGGCGGTTTCCGCCTGGCGGACGATGCCGATAACCTCGTTACGGGTTTCCTCCCTCGAGCGATGCAGGCGGTCGCCGTAGGTACTCTCCATCAGCACCAAATCCGCGCTTTCGATATATGCCGGGTCACGCAGAATTGGCCGGTCGCGAGCGCCCAGGTCTCCGCTGAATACGAGCTTGCGTTGCACACCGTTTTCCTCGAGCCACAGCTCGACGATCGCCGAGCCGAGAATGTGACCGGCATCGGCCAGGCGCAGCGTGATACCGGGCAGTATTTTCTTCTTCACGCCATAGTCAATGCCTTTAAACTGGCGCATCGCCACGCGCGCATCCGCCACCGTATACAACGGTTCCACCGGCTGCAATGCCTTGCGCTCACGCTTGCGGTTTTCCCATTCGGCATCTTTCTCGTTCAGGAACGCGGAATCCCGGAGCATGATCCGGCATAGGTCGCGGCTGGCCTTTTGCGTGTAGACGGGACCGGTGAAACCCGATTTAACCAGGAACGGTATCCGTCCCGAATGGTCGATATGCGCGTGACTGAGCACCACGGCGTCTATGGCGCCAGGGTCAAAGGCAAAAGGCAAGGCGTTACGCGCCTCGGCTTCGCGTCCGCCCTGAATCATTCCGCAATCCAGCAATATTCGGTGTTTCCCGACCTCGATCAAATGGCAGGAGCCGGTAACCTCTCCCGCCGCGCCATGAAATTCGATATGCATATGCTTTTCCGAGATAAATAAGTTCTGCCGGAGCGGAGGCCCGGACTAGGCCTGGCTCAGAACCGCGTCCTTCAGTAAATCGACGAGCGGGATCACGTTACTGTCATGCGTGACGCTGTCAGTGCTCCAGATATGCCGCACCCCCGCCTCGTTCATGCGTCGCACCGCGTCGTTGAAAAACAGCGCGTGGGTGACCAGCACATCGACCTGCCTGGCCTGTCGCGCCAGGCATTTCTTCGCGGCGGTCATCAAGGTCTGCCCGCTGCTGGCGACATCGTCGACCAGTACGACGTTGCGCCCCTGCAAGCTGATATCGGGTAACTCGATCTCGACCTGCTCGTCCCCGAGCCTGGTTTTACTGCAGACGTCGTAAGGCCAATGATTAGGGTCCGCAACCGAGCTTACCCATTGCTCGGCTTCCTTGTCCGGCCCCAGCAAAATCGGGTCCTCGGCCCGCCCGCGCAGAAACTCCGCCATCAACGGCGTGGCCGTCAGCGCCAGCGCGTTAGTCGCCGGGACAGCCTGGTGGAGATGGCGGATGCGATGCAAATGAGGATCTACGGTAATGACGGTATCGAACAGGTCGGCCAGGAATCTGCCGATAATGGTCTGACTGACCGCTTCGCCTGGATGAAACGCCTTGTCCTGCCGCATGTAACAAAGGTAGGGAGCGACCAGGGTCAGGATTTCGGCGCCGAGTTCCCGCGCCGTTTTCGCGACCAGCAACAATTCCAGCAGTTTTTCGTTCGGGTGATTCAGGCTCTGGCAGATTACGACCTGCCCTGACAGGGCCGGCGGCAGCGTAATCTTGTACTCGTCATCCGGAAATCGGTGTCGCCGAATAATATGCAGGGGCATTTCCAGCGCCTCGGCAAGCTTGCGGGACTGCGTTGCGTAATCGTCGAAACCGAGCAGCATCAAAATTCCACGAAAGCGGCCGGGATCTGGTCTTTGTCACCGATCGCAAAGCCGCTGTCGGCTTCGCACAACCTGAGCGCAAAATTAAAGTCGGAGGTAAACTCGGCGTGCACACGATACAGGGGCTCGCCCCTGGCGACCTTGCTCCCCAGTTTCCTGAACAGGTCTACTCCGGCCCCTTTATCCCTCGGCGCCCCGGCGAAGCTGGCAATTTGCGACAGCCTCAAATTATCGATATTGACAACCACGCCATCGGCCGGTGACAGCACCTCGTGGGTGAGCTTGCCCGGTTCGTAGCTCATCTGCTGCGCCCCTTGCGCGTCGATAATCCGGTTCATCATTTCCAGCGCGCGGCCCGAATCCAGGATATCGCGCGCGATGGTGTATCCGCGTCCGCCCCGAACGTCCGGGTCGAACTCGAGCACCCGGCCGGCGAGACGCAGCGACTTCTGCCGTAAATCGTTCGGCGCTTCGGGCTGGTTTTGCAGCACCTGCATCACATCGCGCGCCTCCAGCACCGGGCCGATACCGAAACCGATCGGCTGTCGGCCGTCGGTAATGATGACCTCGAGCTGGATCCCGAACTGATCGCCGACAAATTCGAACAGCTTACGCAAGCGCTGAGCCTGGCGCATATAGCGAATTTTCGCACTTGGTCCGACCGGGATGTCGATCAGCAGGTGCGTCGACCCGGCCGCCAATTTTTTGGACAGGATGGACGAGACCATCTGCCCCAGCGAATCGATTCCGAGCGGTCTCTCCACGGTGATCATGATATCGTCGGCGGGCGATAACTCGGCGGTGCCGCCCCAGGCCAGGCATGCCCGGTGCTTGCGCACGATATCGTGCAGCTTGCCGATATCGAGCTCCACGTTTGCGAGCACCTCCATCGTGTCCGCGGTGCCTGCGGGGGACGTAATCGCCCGGCTCGACGTCTTCGGGAATAACATGCCGTGCGCGGCGACGATAGGCACCACCAGCATCGAGGTGCGGTTACCCGGAATACCGCCGATACAGTGCTTATCTACGACCAGGGGCTCGTTCCAGGACAGTTGTTCACCGGACTCGACCATCGCGCGGGTCAGGAAATACACTTCATCGCGATCCATGTCGGACTGCCCGGTCGCAACCAGGAATGCCGAAATTTCGGTTTTCGAGTAACGCTTGTCGGTAATATCTCCGATGATGTCGTGAAAATCCTGCTGGCTCAGCCGTTCGCCGGCGATCTTGCGTCGCACCGCGCCCATCGACTCGGGCCGTTCGGCATGCTCGATGCTGACCAGGCTGCCTTGTGCGAGGCCCAGCTTGCTGAAGGCTTCTTCGGACAGGCCGAGCTGGGTGGGCATGACGATGCTTTCATCGTCGACGACATTGAGCACGGCGAGAATGCGCCGATTGTCCGCGCATATTTTTACCTTAGACAGCGCCTGGAAGCCCTCGGCCCGGTAGAGTTCGCACTCCCGGTGCAGGTAGACGACGTTTTCACGATAGGTGTCTATGCCGAGCCGCCGCAGCTCGAGGGTTTGCACGGCTATTGCCGGTTCAGATTTTGTGGTCATCAATAGTTAAAAAATCTCGTGGTATGGATGACAAGGTCGAGGAACTGTTTTTCCTTTTTCAGTTTAACCGCATGTGTCATTTGGCGGCAATTAAGATCGCTTTTTTTTACCCGCAAACAAAGGCAAGAATACAGGAATCGAGACCTGATTGAACGAGCGCCGTCCTTATCGCCCCGACTGATCGCCTGCATTTACGACAGGCTGGTAGCGACGAACCGCTCCCATGAAGCGGCAGATTGCCACACTGATCGAAGGCCCGACGAGGGCCGTCCCGGAAAATCGTTATTTTTCCGATAGTTGCTATACTCGATTGACACATAGTCAGGCGCGTGCCGATGAAAAAACTGCCCCTGTTAATTACTAGCCTGTTGCTGGTCCTGTCGATCACGAGCCCGGTAATCCAGGGCGACCCCTACAAGTGGGTCGACGACCAGGGCAAGGTTCATTATGGCGACGCCCCGCCGGAAAACGCCAGGCTTAAAAAGATTACCGGTAACGTCAGCAGCTTCAGCTCGGTCAGTGTCGAACCTTTTGTCTTCGACCCCAAAAACATCACCCGGCGAAGCACGTCCAAAACCGTAGTCATGTATTCGACCAGCTGGTGCGGATACTGCAAAAAAGCGGCACGCCACTTCAAGAAGAACAAAATCCCGTTTACCGATTACGATATCGAGAAATCGGCCAGGGCCGCGACCGAATATAAAAAGCTCAGGGGCCGCGGCGTCCCGATCATACTGATCGGCGAGCAGCGCATGAACGGCTTCGACGCCGCAACCTTCGACAGGATATATTACGGCAAGTCATGACGCCCTGGCTCAAATCGCGATTGAGCCCTACCGCTAAATCACCTAGAATGGCGGCTCATTGCAGTCGGGGCGTGGCGCAGCCTGGTAGCGCACCTCGTTCGGGACGAGGGGGTCGGAGGTTCAAATCCTCTCGCCCCGACCAATTCAAGCAAATAAAAAAGGCCTCTTACCCCAGTATGAGGCCTTTTTTATTTGCTTGAATTGGGCGGGACGGTGGAGCCGTATCCGAGGTTCACAAAATCGCATGAATGCGATTTTGCACAGCGCGCAGCGCCGCCCGCAGGGCGCCCGCCATGGATGGCGGGCGTGAAATCCTCTCGCATTCAGATCAGGATCCCGCGACCTGCACGGCCCGACCAAGCCGCGGGATGACAGAATTCTTCAGCAGCCTCTTACCCCGTACGAGACTTTTTTTATTTCTTTAAATTGGGCGGGACGGTGGAGCCGTATCCGAGGTTCACAAATTCGCATGGATGCGATTTTGCGGTGCGCGCGCTGCCCGCAGGGCCGCGCACAGGGATGTGTGCGCCAAATCCTCTCGCGGTGATCACACCCGCAAATGGATCCCGCGACCTGCGCGGCCCGATCAGGTCGCGGGATGACAGTATGCTGCAGAAGCCTCTTACCCCAGTACGAGGCTTTTTTATTAGCTTCATATCATTGGGACGATCGAACTACAGACTGACGGCACCCGCCGACCCCCTGTGATATTCTCTGCGGCAACTCAAAATGGAACGACGAGTAACCGTTTTCAAATGGCGATTATAAGTATTATCCGGCAACATAACCTCGACAATAAGAAAGCCAGGAACGAGGTTCAAAAACTAGCCGATAAACTTGCCGGCGAACTGTCTGCCGAATACAGCTGGCGCGGCGACAGGCTGGAATTCAAACGCAGTGGAGCCGACGGATTTATCGAACTGGCCCACGGTAAGATTTTTCTGGAAATAAAACTGGGGATTCTTCTGACTCCCCTGAAAGGCCATATCGAGTCCACCATTCACAGTTACCTGGATCGCAACCTGTGCTGAGCCGGCTCTGATTCGAGTGATTGCCCGGGAATCGGCATCGGGCCCGGAAATGGAAGCATGCCGAGACGCTATCGTTCCGAATCCATATTAAAATGGCGGTTGACGGTTGTTGATCTGAGTCAAAACATTCGCATGGACACTTCACCAATGATAATGGCAGTTTAACCAATCCCTTTTCTGATCCCGGTCATGAGCCTAGTCGAATCTCCCCACAGCCAGAGTATTGAAACGGTCGCCGCCGCGATGGGCGTCACACCGGAACACGGTCTGGAAATCGACGAGGCCGCCAGCCGTATCGAGAAATACGGCCACAACATCATCGAGGGCAGCGCCAGAACCTCCTTTCTGCAGAAATTCATCAACCAGTTTCGCGATGTCATGATCGTGATTCTGCTACTGGCAGCGACGCTCGCTGCCGTCATGGGAGAAATCAGCGATACCAGCGTCATCCTCGTCATCGTGATCCTCAACGCGATCATCGGGTCAGCGCAGGAATTCAGGGCCGAGCGCACCCTCGACGCGTTACGCAAGATGACTTCTCCCAATATAAGCGTTCGCCGCGGCGGACACCTGCACCACATCGATACTGCTGACCTGGTTCCCGGGGATATCGTTTACCTCGAGGCGGGCAATATCGTTCCCGGCGACCTGCGTCTTTTCAAGACCGTCGACCTGGAAGTCGACGAGGCCCCGTTGACGGGCGAATCGCTGCCGGTTACCAAGACCACGGTAATCCTCGATGACAAAGATGCCATGCTCGGGGACCGGCACAACATGGCCTACAAGGGCACCAACGTTACCCGTGGCCGCGCTATGGGGGTAACCGTCTCGACGGGCGCAGAAACGGAACTCGGACGCATCGCGACGATGTTGCAAGATTCCAAAACGGTAATGACGCCGCTACAGGTCAGGCTCGGCCATTTCGGGCGCAGGCTGGCGCTTGCCGTCACGCTTATCGCGGCCCTGGTTTTCGTAAGCGGCTTGTTGCGCGGAGAAGAATTGATGCTGATGCTGCTGACGGCCATCAGCCTCGCGGTTGCGGGGATTCCCGAAGCGCTACCCGCGGTTATTTCGATATCGCTCGCAATCGGCGCCAACAAAATGAGCCGGCATAACGCGCTGATGCGCAGGCTGTCCGCGGTCGAAACGCTGGGCTCGGTAACTTTTATCTGCTCCGATAAAACCGGCACCCTGACCCTGAACGAAATGCGCCTCGCCATCTTGCAGGCCGACGGCAGGCAGATCGACAGCCTTAATCAAGCTGGAGACCGCAACGAGTTATGGCAACTACTCGGACAGGCCAT
>JAOTUD010000533.1 GCA_029864065.1 Gammaproteobacteria bacterium
GTTCAGCGATTTCACGACTTGCCGAAAGCGCCGTAGCGGCGCGTCGTTGCGGGTCAACGCGATCGGCAGCGAAAAATGCCCTTGCGGCCAGACGAACCGGTTTTGCGGCGGCAACCGCCAGCGATCAAGCAGTTCGAGGCCGCCCGCGAAAGGCGTCGCCTGGTCGGATTCGCCGAGCACCGAGATGATGTTGGCGGCGTCGATCGATGGTTGCTGCGGTGGATCGAGGGCTTGCAGGTATTCTGCGACGGTAGCGACGCTCCAGCCGCGTTCGTGCTTGGCCTCGAGCGCACCGAACAGTTTCGCGATCGAGCCATGGATCAACGCATCTTCAATCCTCGAGCAATGCATGATCAGCAACAACGCGTCGGGGCGCAGATGCGCGGGCCAGTTCTGCGCCTGCCCGCTGACGAGTTGTGCGATCAGCGCACCGAGGCTGCTGCCACCCATCGTAACCGGCCCTTGTGAACTGCTTCGGCACCAGTCCATCAGGACCGCGCGCTCGGCCACCGCCGCGGTGAAAGTGTCCAGCACGCCGAGCGGCGACGTGGCGCTGATGTACTCGCCACCGTAGTAGCCCTCGGGACGCCTGCGGCCATGAAACGGCGCTTCCGGGCGTACCACGCGGAAACCCAGGCGGCACAGCACGTCGACCTCGTCGACGAGTCCCTCGAGATAGTCGAATTCGACGCAGATACCATGCCCGTAAATAATCGTCGGCGGGTTGTCGACCCCTGCCGGTTCGTGTACGCGCGCATAAACCGTATCCGCGGTGCGTATCGAGGGGGATTGAAATCGTATCCAGTACTGGTTGCCATCGGCCGCGGCGAAGGGCCGGGACTGTTCGACGGCCGGCATGGCAGCGGGCGCCGCGAAATGGGGATCCGGATTGCTCCTGATCGTGCCGTAATGGGTTTCAACTGCGGCCAGCGAGGGAATTTCATAGCGAGAGGTCTGGGGTTTGAATTGTAAAAGAAAACGCAAGTCGCGACGCATCAGGTTATGCGCCTGGTGCGCTTCCTTGCGCGCCTTTTCTATTGCGGCGAGGTCTCCGCGCAGCGAGGGTTCAACGCCAAAAAACGCGTCGCGCCAGGCCGCGTCGGCGGCGTTGACTCGTGCGCGCGACACTTCGAAACGAAACAGAACCTTGCCGAGCCGCTGCTGCTGGTTCGCGCTCGGGTCGATCCTGGCAATCTCGGCAAATCTTGCCACCGAGCCATGCGCCTCGTCAGCCACGGCCCATAATCTCGACAGGGGTAAGTACAGCTTGCGCAGAAAGTACATCGACGCCGGATCGAACCAGCGCAGGGTGAACAGACCACCGAGGGGGCCGCGCATCCAGTTGATGGCGCCCCTTTCCGCGGGTAGCTTGTGGCCCGTGATGAGATCACCGATGTTCCTGATTTCTATTGCTTGTCTCCTCGCACGAGCGCGCGGGCCCCGGTTACATGACAGGTCGCTGCGTCAGCCGTGCGTGCTGGATCCCGCCAATGGTGGCAGGTCGGCTACATCCTGGGCCGGGATGCCGATCCTAAAAAAGTCCCGGCGCATGATCGGCAGTCGTGCTACCGGGTCCGGCTATCCATCGATCCCCGCAGATCCTGGTCATTTCCAGTCATCGCCGAGCCCCAGTGGCGCGGGCAGCCGATTGACGATGCTGTCGAACAGCACGGAGAACTCGTTGCTCCATTCCTGGCCGAACATCGGGTCCTGGTTTTCACCGAAGGCCGCATCGATTGCTTCCCAGTCCGAAGGCTGCAGCGCTTCCTTCGCGCGCGGCAATAATTCCTTCTCTTCCTTATGCGCGTGATTACGCTCGAACTCGGTATATTTCAGCACGGTTTCGCGAAAATGCGGAAATTCCGCCGCGCCTGAAAATTCGTAGGCCGACAGCGCCTTCAGCATGTCGATGAACAGGAGTTCGCCCTCGGTATGCTGTTGCCCCAGTTCGCGCACCAGGCTCTCGGTATCGGGCGCGCGCTCGAGCAGTTTCGGAAACAGGTAGAGGTTTTCCTTGGGGTGGTGGTAGCGATCGAGAAAGCGATCGAGGTAGGTCAGCAAACCGTGAAATATGGTGAATTCCGGGTGTTTCCCTTTATCGATTTCCTCGATCAGCTTGTCGAGACTGTAAAGCACCGCGCCCAGGTTCTTGTGTTCTCTTTTTATGATCGATATTGCGCGCATCGTTATACCCTGGTTCTTCGAATCAACAAATCAAGCTTATCATATCGACGATATTTTGAGCTTGATAAAGATCAGTTCGGCACCCGCCCCGGGAGCGCGACGGTCCGTGCGAAAATCCGGCATCAATCCGTCGCAGGTGGAGGGTTTCCAGTGGAATCCGAAGCGTGAACCAGCCACCGACGCCATGGCAGGCAGGGATATTTCAATTGACAAAAACTGCCAATTTGCGAAATTGGCGCGATGAATACCGAAAATTCATCGAGGCGCACCCAGGTTCTGATCATCGGCGGCGGTCCATCCGGGCTGTTGCTAAGTCAGCTGCTGGAGCGTGCGGGCATCGAAACCATGATTCTCGAGCGACGCAGCCGTGATTACGTGCTGGGCCGGATCCGGGCCGGCGTGCTCGAGTCGGGGATGGTCGCGCTGTTACGCGAGGCCGGCGTCGGCGAGCGCATGGAGCGCGAGGGGCTGGTACACGAGGGGACTTACCTGGCCGCGTCCAATCGCGGGTTTCGCATCGATTTCAAACGGCACACCGGCGGCACGGTGATGGTATATGGCCAGACCGAGCTGACGCGCGACCTGTACCGGGCGCGCGATGCAATGGACGGTA
>JAOTUD010000534.1 GCA_029864065.1 Gammaproteobacteria bacterium
GCACGGCTTCGTGGTCGGGCATGTCACGCCCGAAGCCGCGGTCGGGGGGCCGATCGCGCTGCTCAAGAATGGCGACGTGATCACCATTGACGCCGAAAAACGCGAGGTCAACGTCAAGGTCAGCGCAGCCGAACTGAAAAAACGCGCCGCCGCGTGGAAACCGCCGAAGCCGCGCTACCGGCGCGGCGTGCTGGCCAAGTACGCGCGCCTGGTCAGCTCCGCGTCCGAGGGCGCGGTCACCGACCTGCCCGGTTAATTTTCGAGGTTTTGCACTAAAAATGCGCTCGGCATATTCTGCAAAATTCCTTATCCCGGACCTGGCCGACAGGCTGGACCGGCGGGATCCATTTTTCAGTGCCGGTTGCAAATAAATTTCTGCCCGTTCCAAAATGGATTCCGGCTCGATGGCCGGAATGACGGTCGATGACTAAGGGGTTGCCGGAAGTGCGCGACATGATCGCGCAACTGATCGCGACCCCGTCGGTGAGCTGCATACACGCCGATCTCGACATGGGCAACCGCGGCGTCATCGACCTGGTCGCGGACTGGGCCGAGCACGTCGGTTTCAGTACCGAAATCCAGACGGTCGCCGACGGCAAGTTCAACCTGATCGCGCGCGCCGGCAGCGGCAGCGAAGGCCTGGTGCTGTCGGGTCACAGCGATACCGTGCCCTGCGATCCAAATCTATGGACCAGCGATCCGTTCGAGGCGCGCGAGCGCGACGACCGCATCTATGGACTCGGCAGTTGCGACATGAAGAGTTTTCTCGCGCTCGCGCTTACCGCGAGCAGCCGCGTCGATTTCGACAAGCTGCAACGCCCGCTCACCATCGTCGCAACCGCCGACGAGGAAACCACGATGAACGGCGCGAAACTGATTGCCGACAACGGCAAAAAGCTGGGGCGCTACTGCGTGATCGGCGAGCCGACGGGCCTGACACCGATCCGTCGGCACAAGGGCAACCTGACCATGTCGGTAGAATTCCTGGGACATTCGGGTCATGCCAGCGATCCCGGGCTCGGCAACAACGCCCTCGACGGCATGCACCAGTTCATGACCGCGCTGTACGCCTACCGCGATCGTATCCAGCACCAATACAACGACCCGGCGTTCACGATCCCGACGCCGACGATGAATTTGGGCCACATTCATGGCGGCGATAATTCGAACCGCATCTGCGGCTCGTGCCTGCTGTTGATCGATATTCGCTTCCTGCCGTCGATGTCTTACGCAACGCTCAAGGCGGATATCGAGCAAATCGCCGCCGAGGTTGCAGAGGCGCGCGGCCTCGGCGTCGCCACGCAAAGCTTCGGTGACGGCACGCCGGCGATGGACACCGATGCGGCCAGCGAAATCGCGCAGTACCTGACCCACCTGACCGGCAAGAAAACCGGCAGCGTCGCGTTCGGCACCGAGGCGCCCTACTACAACTCGATGCGCACCGTAACCATCGTCATCGGTCCCGGCTCGATCAACCAGGCGCACCAGCCCGACGAATTTCTGCCGCTCGAGCATATCGACCCGACGATAAATATGCTCGACGCTCTGATCGAGCGTTTTTGCATGGCGTGATAATTCTCGCCGATCAGAACATTCCCTGCGTGGCGGATGCCTTCGGCGATCTCGGCGAAGTCCGGCTCATGCCCGGCCGCGAAATCCGGCGCGAGCAGCTGCGAGATTGTCGCTGCCTGATCACTCGCACCGTCACCCGCGTCGACCGCGACTTGCTCGATGGCACGCCGGTCGAATTCGTCGGCACCGCGACTATCGGCACCGACCACATCGACCTCGATTACCTGCAGCAAAACGGCATCGCGTGCAGCAACGCCGCCGGCTGCAACGCGGAGGCGGCGTCTGAATACGTGATCAGCGGCCTGTTCGCAATGTCGCAGCACAGGGATTTCGATCCGTTTGAATTAAAAGCCGGCATTGTCGGTTACGGCAACGTCGGCTCGCGGCTGTATCAAAAACTCGATGCGCTCGGTATCGAGTGCCGGGTCTGCGACCCGCCGCTGCAGGAAACCGGTGAGTCAGGCCAGGATTTCGTCGATATCGACACGATCCTCGGCGAATGCAATTTTATCAGCCTGCACGTACCGTTGACGCGCGATGGCAGGCATCAGACCTTCCATTTGCTCGATCGCGATAGACTGGGGCTACTCGCAAGTGGCTGCCTGCTGGTCAACGCCGCGCGCGGCGAGGTGGTCGACAATGCCGCCCTGCTCGACCTGCTGCGGGCGCGTGACGATATTACGGTATTTCTCGATACCTGGGAGCACGAGCCGCTGGTCGACCGCGGACTGCTGCAACGGGTCGATCTTGCTACCCCGCATATCGCCGGCTACAGCGTCGAGGGACGGCTACGCGGTACGCAAATGGTGCTCGACGCGGCCTGCAGGCATTTCGGGCTCGAGTCGAGCTGGCACATGACACAGCTGCTGCCGGCTGGCAAGTCCATCACCATAGACGCGGCGCGGTCTAGGCTCGAATCCTGGCGCAGCCTGTTCCGGCAGCACTGTGATATACGACGCGATCACGCTGCCTTCGTCGCCGGGGCGGATTACGACGATAATGCCTTTGTAAACCATTTCGATGGCCTGCGCCGGGTTTATCCCGATCGGCTCGAATATGAACGTTTCAGCGTGGATAGCGCCGGGACCGAACTGCCGCATGCGACGTTGCGCGAATTGGGATTTCGAGTACCCGGTCTCCGAGGCGGAACCGATCCGCCGGAGCGCCTTGCGTAGTCTTATCGGTCATCATACCGCGGCTTGACCGGGATCTTTATATGTCTGG
>JAOTUD010000535.1 GCA_029864065.1 Gammaproteobacteria bacterium
AGCCAATGTGGCACAGTTCAAGCAGTGGAATATACCCTTGGCCCTGGACCATGCCGACCCTTGCGCGCAAGCAGTCACCCGCGGTTTACGCTGTTATTCGGGTGTCGGTAATCTGGGCACCCTGGCCAGTTACGATCGACCGGCGATCCTGACACTGGTGGATAACGAGGGCCGACGGTATCAGGCAACATTGCTCGCGCTGAACGATGAAATGGCGACGTTAGCGTTCGCGCACGGCATCGAAACCGTCACGGTGGCGGATCTGGAGGTGCGCTGGCAGGGACGCTACCAGTTGTTGTGGCGTGCCGCGCCGCGGGGTATTACGCTCATCAGGCCAGGCAGTCGCGGACCGGGCGTGACCTGGTTGACCAGGAACCTGCGCGCTGCTGGTATAGAATCGTTGCCGGTGAAAAACGAATACGATGCGGAGGTCGTTGCGGCGGTGCGGGCATTTCAGCGCGAACGCGGCCTCGTGGCCGACGGCATCGCGGGCCGGCAAACGCTGATCCATTTAAATTCCAGAACCGACGACTCGATTCCCCGACTGGGCAAGCGAAGGGACAGCTGACATGTCATTCATTCTCGATGCGATTGCGAAATCGGAGCAGGAACGGCAACAGCAGGAAATGCCCGACGCGCGGGTATTGACGCTGCCGGCCGTTCCTGCCCGGCAACCGCGGCGTCTGCTGCCGTTCCTCTTGGTCACTGCCTTATTGGTGAACGCAGTGGTGATCGTGATATGGATGCAATCGGAGCAGGTATGGTTCGACCGGGCAACACCAACGCAGCAAAATAACAGGGGACCGGGAAACGTGCAGGAAATGGTTGCAGACAACCAAACCGCGTCGGATCAAGCCCTGTTGAATGGTGTCATGGCCGAAATAACCACCTCCGAAAAATCCCCGGAAATCAGTAATACCGCGGCTGGAAACGAATTGCCCGCCAGCCGCCACATCGCAACCCCGTCCAGCGCCGGCGAAACGGCTGACGTTCTCGTCAGCGAACCCGAAACAAAGCAGCCTGAACCCAGGGCAAATGTGGCCAGTGGAGACACGACGGCGTGGATACGCAGTGATCCGGACACGTTGTTAAATAAAACGCAACCCGTGCCAGAGGAAGAGCTGCAGGGCCTGCAATCCCTGGCTACGATGCCACGCAAGGTATCCAGTCTCAGTGAATTACCGAGCGCTGTGCGAAACGATCTGCCAAAGGTTACCTTTTCCGGACATCTCTACTCGGGAAAACCAGGCCTCAGCGTCGTGTTCGTGGACGGTGGACGTCCGGTGGCGGAGGGACGGCGGATCGTGGATGAACTTTTCTTGCATGAAATAACGCCGGCCGGTGTCATCGTGGAGTTCAGAGGCTATCTGATCGAGGTTGGTATATTGCAGAACTGGACCCTGGACTAACACGCCTTTCCTTACCGCGATCTGGATTCGTGATGACGATTATGCTGGGCTTTCGTTGGGGCCCCCGTGCGTAGCAGTCTTAGGTCGTCGAGGTGGATGCGATTGGCCGATTTATACGTGGAGTTTTTCGGGTATGAGTCATGCGGTGTTATGCCTCGTGATGCAATCCAGCGCAATTGATCCCTTTGTAAAGTGTCCGATAATTTCGGTATGCCTCAGGCCTGATATTGACAGAGCATGCTTTTTTCATCACGGTAAGCGGGTCAACAAATCAGTATGGAGACCTATGTGTAAAAAGTAAGTCCTGATCCTTAAAACGATTCTAAGGCCTGATCCTTGCTTAGCTCGGTTTCCTGGCGATTATCGCTGCAATTTTTCTGTTTACCTCGCCCGGAGAATCGCTGCCGTGACCGCCCACGGTGAAATTATTTTTCGACAGAAGACTCATGTCACGAACGGATTCCAGCCATGGATTCCCGGCATTAAATTCAGTCGATGGGCGCATCACGAAACCGCCAAGGTCGAGCCGGTACTTGATAACATGTTCTCCAAAATCAGGCCTGTAGACCGGGTCATCGATAAAAACCTTTTCTCCAGGTGCATCTTTATGCCCGGTATATTTCATAAAGCATGTCTCTCTGACCCTGTTTCAGGATCTGTAGATTGGCACTGATATACCGTTATATAGGCGATAAGAAAAAAAGCCGGAAAATAGTACTTCAGAGCCAGGCGCCAGTGTCGGCGCATTAGCCCCGGTGTCCAGGATGATTTTTCGTCGATCATGTTCTTTCAAATACCCCTTGCCTAGGAAACAAACGCCATCTTGCGGCGCATAAACGCAAGCTGCGTGGACAGGGGCAATTCCTTGGGACAGATATCCTCGCAGCCCAGCAGGCTCATGCAGCCGAACACGCCGTTCTCGTCGCCGATCAGTTCGTAGTAATCGGCGTCGCTGCGGGCATCGCGCGGGTCGAGGCGAAAGCGCGCGATCTTATTGAGGCCGACGGCGCCGGCGAACTCCTCGCGCATGCGCGCCGTGCCGCAGGCGGCGATACAGCAGCCGCATTCGATGCAGCGCTCGAGCTCGTAAATTTGCTGCGCGAGTTGCGGCTCCATGCGCGCCTCGAACGCGTTCAGATCCGGCTCGTTCTCATCGGTATGAATCCAGGTTTCAAGCCGTTCGCTCATGCCCCGCATCCACTTGCCGGTGTTCACAGAGAGGTCGGCGATCAACTCGAACAGCGGCAACGGTGCCAGGTAAATATCCGCTTCGAGATCTTTGGTCAGCGTGCGACAGGCAAGCCTCGGTAGGCCGTTGATCAGCATGCCGCAGCTGCCGCAGATACCCGCGCGGCAGACGAAGTCGAACTGCAAGTCC
>JAOTUD010000536.1 GCA_029864065.1 Gammaproteobacteria bacterium
CGGCACCCCTTTCCAGCCATTCCTGCAGAATTTCATTGTCGAAATGCAGGCCGGCCGTCGGCGCGGCGACGGCGCCGGGCTTGTTGCCAAACACCGTCTGGTAGCGGCCGCGGTCGCTCACGGTGTCGGCACGCTTGATATAAGGTGGCAGCGGCACGTGACCATACCGCTCGAGCAGATCGAGCCAGGGCGCCCGCTCCTGGTGCAATAGAAATAGATCGCCGTCGCGCGCCTGCATGACGCATTCGATAGCGCCCTCGAGCACGAGCTCGGCCCCGGGTTTCGGCGCCTTGCTGGCGCGGATGTGCGCGAGCAGCCTGTTGTCGTCGAGGACACGTTCGACCATGACCTCGATGCCGCCGCCGCTGGATTTCTTTCCGTACAGGCGCGCCGGGATGACCAGCGTATCGTTGAATACCAGCAGGTCGCCGGCGTCGACGAGATCGACGATGTCGGCGAACTGGCGATCGTAGTAATGCTCATTGCTGGGATCCACCAGCAGCATGCGCGACGCGCGGCGCTCGCGCAGCGGTGCCTGCGCAATCAATTCTTCCGGCAACTGGTAATCGAAATCGCTGAGCTGCATCGTCTGGGTCGAATAAAAAGCGCGTATGATAACCCAATTAAGTATTGTGTCCCCGGATTTGTCGAATTAGAATTCGGCGTCCTTGCCGGGATGGCGGAACTGGTAGACGCGGCGGACTCAAAATCCGCTGGTGGTAACACCTTGGGGGTTCGAGTCCCCCTCCCGGTACCATCGAAAAATAAATCGACACTTGATTCTCGATGACCGTCGGTGTTCCATCAGCACCCCGCATTTGAGACTGCCTCCAACGCTGTAATCACCGCTATATATTTTCAGTTAAGCAAGGGTTTGCGGCTGAAACCGATCGGCGTAGAGCCTAATGCACAATCCACAGAATAAAAAGCCGCCGCAACCGTTCGGCGGCTGCGGCGGCTTGGTAGCACCAGTCCTTACAGGTTAAGCCGCTTTTTCGGCTTTTTTCTTGTGCTCGAGCGTGGCGCCCGCGGGGGCGATTTCGATCGTCCGGGGTTTCATCGCCTCGGGGATTTCCTTGACCAGGCTGATGGTCAGCAGGCCATTCTTCAGCTCGGCACCGCTGACTTCGATAAAGTCGGCGAGGTTGAACTTGCGCTCGAAGCTACGGTTGGCAATGCCGCGATACAGGTAGGACTTTTCCTCGCTGTCGTCGGCTTTCTTGCCGCGTACGCGCAACACGCCTTTTTCGACCTGGATGTCGAGATCACTTTCTTCGAAACCGGCCACCGCGAGCGTAATCGCGTAGCGGTCATCACCGGTCGTCTCGATATCGTAGGGCGGAAAGCCGGTCGCGTCCTTCTGGCTGCGCAGGGCGCTGTCCAGTAGCGAACCCATGCGGTCGAAACCGATGCTGCTGCGATACAGGGGGGATAAATCGATAGTAGTCATAACAAATTCTCCTATTGAAGCAATTGGTAATAACGCCGCCAATCTCTCTGAGACCTGACGTACGCAGAGCTGTAAATAGGAATTATTGCAATGATTTCAAGGGCAGCGGACTAGGTTTTTTTTATTTTTTTGTGCTCGTCCAGCCACTTGACCAGGTGCGGGAACGGCAGCGGGCGCGAGACGAAATAACCCTGCACCTGCTCGCAGCCCACTTCGTTGACGAGATCCCAGTCTTCCTGAGTTTCGACGCCCTCGGCGACGACTTTCATGTCGAGCTTCTTGGCCAGCAGGACGCTAGATTCGAGGATTGCGCGCGCCGCGGCCTCGCGCGCCGCGCCGTGCACGAAGGCGCGGTCGATCTTGAACTCGGCGAACGGAATTCGCTGCAATTGCTCCATCGACGAGTAGCCGGTGCCGAAATCGTCGATCGACAGGTTGAAACGCTTCAACGACAGCCGGCTGAGGATATCAAGCGCCACCGACAGGTGTTCCATCAAGCGGCTCTCGGTGATCTCGAAGGTGATGCCGGGCGCCTCGAGTCCCGCCTCCTCGACCAGCTTCGAGATATGATCGGGCCAGTCGAGATTGGTCAGCGAATCGACCGATATGTTGATCGCGATATTGAGATCGTGTTGCAGCGACTTCAACTGCGCGGCGTAATCGAGCGCCTTGCCGCAGACCACGTCGGTGAGGCTGCCGATCAGGCCGTTGTCTTCCGCCATGCTGATAAACGCGTTCGGCTTGATCAGTCCCTTGGCCGGATGATTCCAGCGCACCAGCGCCTCGACCCCGACGACACGGCCCGAGGCAAGTTCGATCTTGGGCTGGAAATAGGTATCCAGCTGCCCGCAGGCGATCGCCTGCTCCAGGTCGGCGAGCGTGAACAGGTCGGCCATCAGCATCGTGCCTTCCTGCTGGATCTGGTCGAGCGAATCCAGCAGCTCGCTCAGTTTAGCCGGGGTCGCGGGCTTTTCGAGGACGCCGAGCACGTGCAATTCGTGCTCGATCGCGAGCTTCTCGACCGTTTTCAGGATGCGTAAATCCTCGCCGCTGGTCAGGATCAGCGAACCCGAGAAACTTCGACTGGCCAGGTGACGGATGAATTCGACGCCATCCATACCCGGCATGTTCAGATCGCAAATCACGACGTCGACTTGACCGCCGGTTTCCTCGAGCATTTCCAGCGCGGCCGCACCGGACATCGTGTTGAGCACGCTGGATATACCGAGGTCGTTCAACATCACCGTCGTGACCCGGTGCATGATGTAGTCGTCGTCCACCAGCAGCAGCTTAATGCTGAAGTGGGTAACATCGTCCTCGTCATCGGGCAG
>JAOTUD010000042.1 GCA_029864065.1 Gammaproteobacteria bacterium
CCATTCGATCAGGGCCATCTTCGGGTTCCGCCAGGATTACTGGAAAAAGTGAAAGGTCAAGCTATCACGACGGCCGCCGCGGCTAATTGACCAATGTCAAACCCATCGCCCGGCGCGGATTACGACCATTTTTGCCACTTGACTTTTATCAATTCAATTTTGCCTTTGCATGGTTAATCTGCCAAGTGTCCAAAAGTATCGCCGACCGCGGACCTCAGTATTGGCGTTCGTCACCTGGGCGGGTGGAGAAAGAGCGGGTAAGCGGGGTGATGCCACGGGGCCCGATCACTAAAAACGAGGTTCGCCATGTCACAACAAGACCCAGCAATGTCGCAGCGAGACGATCTACCGAAACCCGAACGACTTCCTTTCTTTCAACGCGTGCTCGATAACCCCTTCCTGTTGCTTTTCCTGGGGATAGTCATGCCCACGGTGTTTTACATCCTGTGGGGCATCATGGAAATCGCCACGCTGCCGATCGCGCCATGACGCCGAGGAGGCATTGACATGAGTTCATTCTTACCCCCATCGGAACGCAACTGGTGGAGCACGCCGGTCGGTAAACAGGAGATTATATGGATCGGGATCGCGCTGGTCTGGTGCCTGATCATGTTTTTCATGATGCCCTACTGGCATATCTACGGAAAACAGAACCTGTCCAACGAGGCTTACCAGACCAATGCGCCCAGGTATCAGGCCAACGTCGATGCGATGGTCGCGAGTTACAAGGTCGGCGAAGAAGCGGGTATGCCGATCGTCAGGCCGCCCCCGGGGAGCGACGTTTACATGCTCGGCCGGCTGTGGCAGTGGTACCCGATTCTCGAGCTGGAGAAAAACCAGAGTTACCGACTGCACCTGTCATCGATGGACTGGAACCACGGGTTTTCGCTGCAGCCGGTCAATATCAACCTGCAAATCGTTCCAGGCTACGAAATGGTGATCACGGTCGCGCCGGACCAGGCTGGGGAATTTACCGTCGTGTGCAACGAGTTCTGCGGCATAGGCCACCACCTGATGCTCGGCAAAATCTACGTGAAGGAGAATTGACATGGCACAGTTCAGAGTTTGTCCGGATTCGGGATTTTATTTTGACAGGTCTGCCGAGAGCCTGATGAAGGCGAACGCGGTGGCCGGCGCGGTTTCGCTATTGATCGCGGGCATACTGGCGCTCGGGGTTATCCTGACCCGCTGGCAGGAAGTGCACCTGTTGCCCGCCGACATGTTTTACCAGGTACTGACCGGTCACGGTATCAACGCGCTGATTTTCTGGATCATATTCTTCGAAATGGCGATTCTCTATTTCGCGTCGTCGACGCTGTTGCGCACGCGTATCGCCGCGCCGCGCTGGGCCTGGCTCGGCTTTGCGCTGATGATTATCGGCATGGTCATGAACAACGTGGCGGTATTGCAGGGCAATTCCAGCGTCATGATGACGTCATATGCGCCGATGCAGGCCGCGCCGCATTTTTACCTCGGATTGATCCTGTTCGCGGTGGGCGCGCTGATCGGGTGTTTCGTGTTTCTGGGCACCCTGGTCATCGCCAGGGAAGACCGCACCTACGAGGGGTCGATCCCGCTGGTCACCTTCGGCGCCCTTACGGCCTGCATCATTGCCATCTTCACGATCGCCTCGGGCGCGATCATCCTGGTGCCGACCTTCCTGTGGTCGATCGGCTACATCGGTCATATCGATGCGGCCATGTACCGCGTCATCTGGTGGGGTATGGGGCACTCTTCGCAGCAAATCAACGTCGCCGCGCACGTCTCGGTCTGGTACCTGATCGTCGGCGTCCTGTTCAACGCGCGGCCGATGTCGGAAAAGGTCAGCCGCAGCGCGTTCCTGCTCTACATCCTGTTCCTGCAACTGGCCAGCGCGCACCATATCCTGGTCGACCCGGGCATCAGTTCCGAATGGAAGGTGTTCAACACCAGCTACGCGATGTACCTGGCGGTGCTGGCGAGCATGATTCACGGCCTGACGGTGCCCGGATCGATGGAGGTCGCGCAGCGCGCCAAGGGGTACACCAAGGGCATGTTCGAATGGCTGCGCAAGGCGCCGTGGGGGAACCCGGTGTTTTCAGGCTTCTTCTTCTCGCTGATTATTTTCGGCTTCATCGGCGGCATCACCGGCGTGGTCATGGGCACCGAGCAGATCAACCTGATCATCCACAACACCATTTACGTGCCGGCGCATTTCCACGCGACCGTTGCGGTGGGCACCACGCTGACCTTCATGGCGCTGACCTACCTGCTGATCCCGGTGCTGTTCCGGCGAGCGCTGTTCCTTCCGGGGGTTGCAAAGATACAGCCCTACGTATTCTCGGCGGGTATGACGCTGATGATCCTGTTCATGCTCGGCGCGGGTACGCTCGGGGTAGCACGGCGTCACTGGGACATGGACTTTACCGGTGCGTTGCTCGCCTTCGAATACCCGGGCACCGCCTACACGTTGATGGCGGTCGCCGGCATCGGCGGCGTGCTCGGCGTGCTCGGTGGCGCGATGTACCTGGTGGTTACGGTCGGCTCGCTGTTGTTCGGCAAGAAGCTCGACGAATCCGCGGGCCTGTTGCAGGGATTCGGCATGCCGCTGGCGCCTTCCTCCTATAACGTCGAGCAACCCGAGCGGCTGCAGATGGCGCCGAAACTCGCGGTCGAACAGCATGGTTCGGCGGGATTCGAGGCGCCCGGAACCTTCGCGCTGGCGCTGGCGTTGCTGGTCTGCTTCGTCGTGTACTACTTTATTAACTGGGACTACCTGTCATCGGTATGGCCGCTGAGTTAACCAGTATGGCGGCGACGCGGACGGTGCATCGAGCGGACCTCGGCGTGGCTGGCCGGGACGGGGCCAGGACCCTTTTCGGCCAGTTAACGAACCTGCTCAAGTTGCGTATCGGCGTGATCATGATGCTGACCGCGCTGGCGGCGATGATGATCACCCCGGGCCCCGAACCGAGTCCGTTCGAAATGCTGGTGCTCGCCTTCGCGGTACTGATTTCGGCCGGCAGCGCCGGCGCGTTCAATCAGTACTACGAGGTCGACCTCGACCGCCGCGTGGCGCGCACCTGCACCCGTCCGTTCGTCACCGGTTATTTTCGCAGGCGTCCGCTATGGCTCGCGATCATCGGCCTGCTGCTGGTGGCGGGCGTCGGCTCGGCGGCACTGGTGTTGAATGTGGCGGCGGCGGTCTATATATTTCTCGGCGCGTTTTTCTACGCGATCGTCTATACCGTCTGGCTCAAGCGTCGCTCCTGGACCAATATCGTCATCGGCGGCGCGTCGGGCAGTTTCGCGGTGCTGGCGGGCGCCGCCGCGGTCGACCCGGGTCTCGGCCCGGTGCCGATCATGCTCGCTGTGGTGCTGTTCCTGTGGACGCCATCTCATTTCTGGAGCCTCGCGATCGCGAAGAACCGGGATTACAGCAAGACCGGGGTGCCGATGCTGCCGGTCATTATCGGCAACCAGCGTTGTGCACGGGTGGTGATGGCTAACACCCTGGCGCTGGTCGCGATCTCGGTGTTGCCGTTTTTTTACGGCATGAGCTGGATCTACCTGCTCGCCGCCGTCGCCGGTGGCGGCTATTTCGTATACCACAATTACCTGATGATCCGGGATCCGTCGCCGCGGGTGGCGATGAAAAGTTTTTTCACGTCGCTGTTGCAACTGGTGCTGCTGCTGGTCGGCGCGGTTCTCGACGTGTTGCTGCTCGGGTAGCCGCGAGACTAACGCCAATGCGCACAATAATGTTCATATGCACTTTATTGCTGCATATGATGGCCGCATCCATTGCCGGCGCAACCACGCAAGCTTCACAACCCGCCTTCGACTATGACCGGGCGCTCGCCTTCAGCCAGGCGGCAATCGGCGTAAGCGTTGGCAATCATCGTTTCACCGACATTGATGGCAGGGCGGTAACGCTGGACTCGTTTCGCGGCAAACCGCTGGTGATCGGCATGATCTACACCAGCTGTTACCAGGTATGCCCGATGACGACCCGTCACCTCGCCACGGTCGTGCAAAAGGCGCGTGACGCGCTCGGGGACGACAGCTTTGCGATCGCGCTGGTCGGCTTCGACAGCGCGGTCGACACGCCGCCCGCGATGCGCTATTTCGCCGGCCAGCAGGGAATCGACGGCTCGGGCTGGCACCTGTTGAGCGGCACCCGGGACAACGTCGAAGCCCTGTCCGCCGACCTCGGATTCCAGTACTTCCCGTCTTCGAACGGCTTCGACCACCTGATCCAGGCCAGCATTATAGATGCCGAGGGGCGCGTTTACCGGCAGGTTTACGGGCAGGTTTTCGAAACGCCGTTGCTGGTCGACCCGTTGATCGAACTGGTGCTCGGACGCGCGGCGCCAAAACGGTCGTTACTGGAAAACCTGGGCGCCAGGATAAAACTGTTCTGCACCACTTATGATCCGGCGCGCGACGGCTACTACTTCGATTACTCGCTGTTTCTCGGCATGCTGATCGGTGCCTCGATCATCCTGGTCACGACAGGTTTTGCGCTTCGCGAATTACGCAAACGCTGACGCCGCGGACCAGGCAGCGGGCCGCCGGCATTACGTTCACCGCGCATCCGCGCGCCGGCAGCCATTGCCCGCTACGGATCCGACTTGATATTAGTCAGAGCGGTTTCGGCCTGCTTCGGCTAGAGTCGTGTTTTCTGCTGGCTTTCTTTATTTACAAGAGACGACGAATACGTGTTGGTCAATCCCGTTAAACGCGCCTACCTCGCGCTCGAGTCCTGGTTCAATCTCTCGTTCGGCAGCGAGTGGAACCCGTTATACCATCTCGGCACGCTGTCGTTTTTCCTGTTCTGGGTCGTCCTGGTCAGCGGCATATACCTGTTCATCCCGTTTCACGGTAGCCTCGATGGCGCGCACGCGTCGATCGAGTACATGACGCACCAACAGTGGTACGCGGCCGGCGTCATGCGCAGCCTGCACCGCTACGCGTCCGATGCGGTCATCGTCACGGTGCTGCTGCACCTGTTCAAGGAATTCGCGTCCGGCCGCTATCGCGGTTTCCGCTGGTTTTCCTGGGTTACCGGGATACCTACGCTGTGGATGGTGGTGACGCTCGGGATAACCGGGTACTGGCTGGTCTGGGATGAAATGGCCCAGTTCGTCGCGGTCGGCTCGGCGCGACTGATGGATGCGTTGCCGATATTTTCAGGGGCGATGACGCGCAATTTCGTCTCCGGCGGCATGACAGATCGCTTCTTTATCCTGATAGAATTCCTGCACCTGCTGGGTCAGCCGTTGCTGCTGGTGTTCATGCTGTGGCTGCACGTGAAACGCATGTCCAACGTCAATATAAATCCGCCTCGGGGGCTGGCCGCAGGCACCTTCGCCGCGCTGCTGGCGCTGTCGCTGTACGAGCCGGCGACGAGCCACGCGCCCGCCAACCTCGCGCGCGTGCCGCAGGAGATCCACATCGACTGGTTTTACCTGAACGTCTACCCGCTGCTCGAACTGTGGCCCGCGCAACAGGTCTGGATGCTGACCATCGGCGTCACGCTGCTGTTGATGATGACACCGTGGCTGCTGCCGAAGAAGGACGGGGCCAAGGCGGTCGTCGATCTCGAGCACTGCAACGGTTGCGGCATCTGTTTCGAAGATTGCCCGTTCGACGCGATCACGCTGCAGGCGCGTAGCGACGGCGCGCGCTATGATCACGAAGTGGCCGTCGACCCCGCGCTGTGCGGCGCCTGCGGCATCTGCGCGGGATCCTGCCCGGCGTCCAACCCGTTCCGTATGCCGCGTGGCGAACTGAAGACCGGTATCGATATGCCGCAGCTGCCGGTAGACGAAATGCGCCGCCGCGTGCGGGAAACCCTCGACTCGATGCTCGGCGAGCTGAAAATACTGTTGATCGGTTGCGAACACGGGTTGAACGTCGAGCGCCTCGACGGCGACGAGGTCCGCGGCATCCGCCTGATCTGCAGCGGCATGCTGCCGCCGACGCTGGTCGAGTACGCTTTGAAGCACGGCGCCGATGGCGTCATGGTGGTCGGCTGCCGGCAAAATGACTGTTATTTTCGATTTGGCAATCGCTGGACGCGCATGCGTTTCGCCGGCGAGCGCAAACCGATACTGCGCGCTCGCGCGGAACGCGAACGTATCCTGATACACGGTGCCGCCGAGCCCGATATAGGCGCAATCGAGGATGACCTCGCCGGGTTCCGCGAGCGCTTGCGCGAACTGAAGCCGGCCGAGGCGGTTTCATCCGTATCACCGGAGACGAGGCGAGCGCGTGACTGAAATCAACAGCAAACCGGTTCGCATCCTGCTGCAGGCTTTCAATTACGGCCTGTTCATGGCGCTGATCTGGTACTTTGCCAGCGCGCCGTCGGTGCGCATACTCGACGACGACGAGGCGGTGATCACGATCGCCTTCGCCCACGCCGGGCAGTTGCGCGAGCCGTGCCGGCGACTGAGCCAGCAGGAACTCGACGAACTCGCGCCCAACATGCGCAAGCCCGAGGATTGCCCGCGCCAACGCTCGCCGGTCACGATCGAGGCGTGGCTCGACGGAGAACCGTTTTACAGCGCGTCGTTGCCACCGCCTGGATTGTTCGGAGACGGCGGGGTCGACGTTTTTCATAGCGCCAAAATTACGGCCGGCACGCATCGGCTGAGCCTCAGGATGAACGACAGCGTGCGCATCGAGGGTTTCAACCACGGTCTCGAGCGCGAAGTCAGGGTCGACCCGGCGCAGATCCTGCTGGTCGGTTTCCAGTCGGAGCGGGGCTTCGTGCTGAAGGACGGGCTGAAGTGACGAGCCTGGCCGTAGCAGGGCTCAACCGATCTGGCGGCAATGAGTCTCGCGCAAAAACAGGCCCGCAAGCAGGGCCATCAGCGTCAATACCAGCAGGCTGATAAACGCCGTGGTGTAGGCCTGCTCCGAATAAACGCGCGCGCCGTCCTGCATCGCGCCGTCCCAGTTCAAATCGAGCAGCCAGCCGATCAGCGGCTGCATCACCGCACCCGAGCCGACGATGCACATGTTCATCAGCCCGAGCGAAGTGCTGCTGTAGTTGATATCGTTGAGTTCCTTGACCGAGCCGAAGCAAACCGTCATCGCGCTGCCGCCGGCGCCGACGGTAAAGATCAGCGCCATCAGCGGCGTTGTGCCTTGCGGGGTCGCATAAACCAGCGTGGTCAGCGCGATCAGCGTGATGACCGCACCGGCCAGCAGTATGATATTGCGCCGGCCGATGCGGTCCGATGCCCAGCCGCACAGCGGCGACAATATGGCCCAGCCGACGAATAGCATCGAGGTGATACCGGCGGCCTCGGTGGTGGTATATCCGTGCACGCTGTGCAGCCAGGGCACGCCCCACAGGCCGCCGAAGGCGAGCATGGTCGACGCCATGCCGAAGCCGATCACCGAGCAGATCCAGGTCTGCGGGTTGACCGTGACCGCCCGCAGGCCCTGCATGATGCCGCGCCGCGGCCCGTGATGGCGCTGTTCGCTGGAGCGCTTCGGCACCAGCAGGAACAGCAGCACCGCAAGCAGCAGCGCGACCGCCGCCAGCACGTTGATGGTGCCGCGCCAGCCGATCGCCTCGACCATCTGGCGCAGCGGCGCCTGCCCGAAGATGCCGCCGCTCATGCCGGCGGTTTGCAACAGGCCTGCCAGCAGCGCGTACTGCGCCGGCCTGAACCAGTAACCGGCGATCGCGAGCGTGCCGACGAAGGCGAAGGCGACGGTACCACCGATCAGCGCGCGCCCGATCGAAGCCATCAGCAGGGAATCGCTAAACGCGAAGCCGATCGATGCCAGCGCGCACAGCGCGGCGGTGAAGCTCATCAGCTTGCGCGGGCCGAAGCGGTCGGTCAGCATGCCTACCGGCAGCTGGATCGACGCGTAAGCGTAAAAGTAAAACGCCGACAGCGAGCCGAGCGCGGCGCCGCCGACCGCGAATTCGCGCATCAGCTCGCCGGTCATGACGCTCGGCGAAACCCGCTGCACGAAGGCATAGCCAAAGAACAGCGTTCCCAGCGTGAACGCAACGATCGCCTGGGAGCGGCTTATGGACGTAGCCGGGGGTGTCGACATGGATGAACTTCGGTTGAATAGACCAGCTTGCTAAGTTAACACGATCCGGCAGAAAGCCAAGCAATCAATCCGTTTGGTCATTGCCGATTGATAAAGGCCCGTAAAAGGGGAACAGAGGCCCGCTGCGGGCAGGCGACAAACAACTGATATAGCTGTGATCATTGTTGCCGATTGTCTTAGCAGACAAGGTCGGTTAATTATTGCTGGCGGTAAATCCCCGGGCCTTTGGGTAGCGTCACTCCGGCCGGAGCTGTGACTGCACGAGTTCGACCCAGAAGTCAGCGCCGATGCTCAATATTTCGTCGTTGAAGTCGTAGCACGGGTTGTGCAGGCTGCATCCGCCGACGCCGTCCTCGCCGTTGCCGAGCAAAATATACGCGCCGGGTTTTTGTTGCAGCATGTAGCCGAAATCTTCAGACGTCATCACCGGCCTGCCGTTGCCGACTACCTGTTCGGCGCCGACAACGCCCTCGGCCACGCGCGCGGCGATCCTGGCCTGCGCGGGCGAATTGATGGTCGGCACGAAATTACGGCGATAGCGAAACTCGTGGTCGGCCCCGTGCGCCGAACAGATCCCCGAAACGATGCGCGCCATGGTCGCCTCGATGTGCTCCTGGACCTCAGGCGTCAGGGAACGGGTGTCGCCCTTCAACACGACCCGCCCCGGCACCACGTTGACGGTGCCATCGGTGACGAACTCGGTGAACGAGACCACGGCATGATCCATGGGATTCAGCGTGCGCGCGACCAGCGACTGCATCGCGACCACGACCTCGGCCCCGGTCACGATCGGATCCCTGCCCAGGTGCGGCATCGCGGCATGGCAGCCGGTTCCGTTGATGACAATTTCGAAATTATCCTCCGCCGCCATGATCGACCCCGCGCGCACCGCAAATTTCCCGGTCGCGAGCGACGGGAAATTGTGGATGGCGTATACATCGTCCACCGGGAATCGCTCGAACAGTCCGTCGTCGATCATCGCGCGCGCACCGTCGCCGTGTTCTTCCGCGGGCTGAAATATAAACACCGCCGTGCCGTCGAACTCGCCGCACTCGGCAAGATGCCGGGCGGCGCCGAGCAGCATCGCGGTATGGCCGTCGTGCCCGCAGGCATGCATCTTGCCGTCATGTTCGGAACGGTAGTCGAAGCTGTTCTGCTCGTGGATCCTGAGCGCATCCATGTCGGCGCGCAAGCCGATCGATCGGGAACTGCCGCCGCGTTTCAGCAGGCCGACGACGCCCGTGTTGCCAATGTTGCGATGAACCTCGAGGCTCCATGACGACAGCAGTTCGGCAACCATGCCGGAGGTGCGATTCTCCTCGAACGCGAGCTCGGGATGGCGATGAATCTGGTGACGCCAGGATTGCATGTCGTCGAACAGCCTGTGCGTATGGTCGGTTAGAATCCGCATCAATTACTTGCCTCGGCAGCGGTCAAAGACGGTATTATATCCGCACTCTTCGGCCAATTCGATCCAGATCCGGCAATACGACATGTTCGCTCACAGAATCAATGCACTGAGATCTCGCATGCGGGAGCGGAATATCGACGTCGCGCTGATTACCGACGAAGATTCGGTTTATTACTTCACCGGGTATTACGATTACCTGCACATGGAATTCGGGCGTCCCACGATACTGGTGGTGCATCGCGATGACGAAACGCTGCTGGTCACTCCCGCTATCGACTACAACTCCGCGCTGGATAACGCCAGGGTCGATCGTATCGAGGCCTGGAACGATGGCAAGGGCAAGGAGTGGCGAGAACATTTGCCGGCGGCGGTGAAGGGCAGGGTCCGGGTCGCGATAGAGCCGCAGCAGATGCCGCCCACGGTAAGAGAGTACCTGGACGAACTGCTCGCCGGGCAGGCGTTGGAAAATATCGCGTCGCTGATTGCCGACATGCGCATGATCAAGTCCGACGAAGAGCTGATACTGGCGCGCCACGCGGGCGAGGTCGCGATGGCGATGATGCAGGCGGGCCGCGAAGCAATCGCTCATGGCGTGGCGGAATTCGAGGTGGCGCTGGCGACCTCCGCGGCGGGTACGCGCAAGTCGGCGGAATTGTTGCGGAAGCATTACGCGGACGCCAGCATGTCGCCGAATACGCATTTCCTGCAGATCATGGCGTCGGGGGAGCAAATCACGCGAACCCACCATCGCGCCAGCAACCGGATCATGCAGCGCGGCGAACCCGTGTTCCTTTGCTTTTGCGGCATGACCAACTTTCACCGCTTCAAGCTCGGCTTCGATCGCACCTTCTGGATCGATACGATGGCCGACGAATCCCAGGCCGCCGTTTACCAGGTCGCGGTAGCGAGCCAGGCCGCGGCCCTGGCAGAACTACGGCCGGGCGTGACCGCCGAAGCCGTGCATGCCGCCTATGCCGACGTGATACAGTCGGCGGGGTACGAATACCCGTTTCGTTGCGGACGCGGCACCGGCTTCAGCTTCCTGGAAAAGCCGCAACTGGTCGTGGGCGACCAGACCGTGTTGCAACCCGGCATGGTGCTGGCGGTCGATGGTTCGGTCAGCACGGACAGTTTCAGGGCCCAGGTCGGCGACAGCTTCATCCTGACAGAGGATGGCTACGAGGCCATCACCGCGCATCCGAAAAACCTGGCAGACGTCATCGTTCACTGAGGCAGGCGCATGCGAAGACCCGTAAGTCTAATCCGAGTCGTGGCTAGCGGATTGTCGTTCCGGTTCGATCTCTTGATGCCTTATCGCCGCAGTGCCTTGTGCTTTCTCGCGCCCTGTGCCATTTCCACCTCGGTCTCGCCGTCGTCCACCGCGGCGAATTCGCGGGCGACCGCGAGCAGGTCGCTGATGACATGTGTCCGGCCGCCGATCATTATCGGTTGCAAAGGGTTCACGAAGCCCTCGGCGAAAGGGCGCAGCGTTTTGTTCTTCACCAGGTAGGTGCCATTGGTCGAGTCGAGGTCGCGCAGGTAAATCTTGCCGCCGACGATACTGATCTCGGCGTGCTGCTTGCTGGCGGTGGCAGAATCGATGTAAATATGGCCTTCGCGGCCGAGAATGAAAGTCCGACCTTCCATGTGCGCGAGGTTGATGCCCGGTCTGGTTTTCATCTCGACATGCTCATTGCGTCCACTCGGTCTCACGGTCTTTGCT
>JAOTUD010000537.1 GCA_029864065.1 Gammaproteobacteria bacterium
TAACCGACCCCGATATCGGCGCATCCCTGGCTCACCGCCTTTACCTGGAGCCTGTTCGCCGCGGTGTTCTCGTAGATTATCGGCAACTTGATTGTGACGCTGTCGCGATAAGTCTCCATCTTGCCGAAGAACTCGTCGGTCTTGATCTTGCCGTCGGGAATCAGTGCGACGTCGAAGCGTGCGGGCGCGTCGCTGGATTCGATCTGAAAATCGAAGCGCTCGCGGTACATGTAATAGCCGGGCGCGATCTGGTACTCGGCAACCAGCGCACCGCCCTCGACCCGGGCGGTTAGGGCGAAGGCTTCCTCGGGAGGCAGTAATTCTTCGTCCTGCGCCGTCAGCATGGTGCTGTAGACCAGCAACGAAGCGAGTATCGGGCCGACGATTTTGTTGAATTTTGTCATTGAGTTGAAAGCTTTATCCAGTCGAGGTAATCGGGGTCGCCAGAGTCTATCTCAAAACACAGTATTTCGGCTATAACATAGGGATGAGCGGCTCTGATTTCCCGCCGTAACTCGTCGATGCAAGCGCTGCTGGTCTTGATAAAAATCTTGTGTTCCTTACCGTGCCTGATCTCTCCATTCCAGTGATATATAGAGTCCATAAGCGGCAAAATGTTTACACTGGCGGCAATTTTTTTCTGCACCCAGCTTTGCGCCTGCTGTCTGGCCGCGTCCAGGTCGGGCCAGGATGTAATTACCAGGTAGTGATTCGGCATCAGATATTCCGGGGGCAAGATTGATAAAGTGGTATGCTAACTACATATATGAAAGAGTTCAGTACCACTGTAGTAATACTTCAGATTCCAAATTAATCAATGTTAATAGTTCGTTAGACTCATGTTTCCGCTGATTGCAACCCTGTTTCTGGTGGTGCCGATAATCGAGATCTACCTGTTAATCCAGGTGGGACAGGTCATCGGTGCCGGCTGGACTATCCTGCTGGTGGTGCTGACCGCCGTGATCGGCGTCTGGTTGCTCAGAATCCAGGGGCTGTCGACTTTAACCCGGGCGCAGCAGAAACTGCGGGAAAACGAACTTCCGGCGACGGAGATTCTCGAGGGCATGGGCCTGGTCGTGGCCGGAGCGTTACTGCTCACCCCCGGCTTCTTTACCGACGCGATAGGTTTTCTGCTGCTGTTCCCGCCAACGCGTATCTGGCTGGTCGGCAACCTCGCCAGACGAATGGTGGTGTCTGCGACGGTATCAGGCGGACATCAACGTCCGCATCGGCCGCCTCCTCAGACCGACGTAATAGACGGCGTCAAGTACCGCAGGGACGATTAATTTCGTCAAAAATCGTAAAAAACCGGATTTTTACCGGCATCCCGCTTGAATCAAGCAAAATTCTCCCCATTTCCCTTGACTACGAAAAAACGCTGAATATTATTAGCACTCCCTTACCGCGAGTGCTAATTTCGCGAAACTTTAGGAAGTCCACCCCACGGGTGGCAAGCCATTAACGTTAAACTACGGAGCGTAGCAACAATGAACATTCGACCCCTGCATGACCGAGTAATCGTCAGGCGCAAGGAGGAAGAGCGGACCACTGCCGGTGGCATCGTGATTCCCGATTCCGCAACCGAAAAACCCAGCATGGGTGAAATCCTGGCGGTCGGAAGCGGCAAGATCACCGATTCGGGTGATATTCGTGCCCTCGACGTCAAGGTCGGTGATGCCGTTTATTTCGGCAAATATTCCGGCACCGAAATAAAGGTAGACGGCGAAGAACTGCTGATCATGCGCGAAGATGACATCATCGCTGTTGTTGAATAATTCGGAATTTAAAGAGGTTAAACTCAAATGAGTGCAAAAGACGTAAAATTTGGTGATGATGCGCGTACGCGCATGGTCAAAGGTGTAAACATCCTGGCAAACGCAGTCAAGGTAACTCTCGGTCCCAAGGGCCGTAACGTGGTTCTGGACAAAAGCTTCGGCGCCCCGACCGTGACCAAGGACGGCGTGTCCGTCGCCAAGGAAATCGAGCTCGAAGACAAGTTCGAGAACATGGGTGCGCAAATGGTCAAGGAAGTTGCTTCACAGACTTCCGACGTGGCCGGTGACGGCACCACGACTGCAACCGTACTGGCGCAGGCGATCGTGCGCGAAGGCATGAAGGCCGTCGCCGCGGGCATGAACCCGATGGATCTGAAGCGCGGCATTGACAAGGCAGTTGCGGCTGCTGTGGTGTATCTCTCCAGCATTTCGACTCCCTGCGAAGACACCAAGGCGATTGCGCAGGTTGGAACCATTTCAGCCAATGCGGACGAAAGTGTCGGCAATATCATCGCCGAGGCAATGGAGAAAGTCGGCAAGGAAGGCGTTATCACGGTCGAAGAGGGTTCTTCGTTCGATAACGAACTCGACGTGGTCGAAGGTATGCAGTTCGATCGCGGTTACCTGTCGCCGTACTTCGTCAACGAACAGTCAACCATGTCGGCCGAACTCGAAGAGCCGCTGATCCTGCTGTTCGACAAGAAGATTTCCAACATTCGTGAATTGCTGCCAATCCTCGAGTCGGTGGCCAAGTCTAGCAAGCCGTTATTGATTGTCGCCGAAGATATCGAGGGCGAAGCGCTGGCGACTCTGGTGGTCAACAGCATGCGCGGTATCGTCAAGGTCTGCGCGGTCAAGGCGCCTGGTTTCGGCGACCGCCGCAAGGCCATGCTGCAGGACATCGCGGTGTTGACCGGTGGCCAGGTGATTTCCGAGGAAGTGGGCCTCAGTCTCGAAAAGACGACTCTCGATGACCTGGGTTCGGCCAAGAAAGTGTCGA
>JAOTUD010000538.1 GCA_029864065.1 Gammaproteobacteria bacterium
CAGAGCGCCACTAACATCTGCCGGAACCATCATTTGTGAAGTTGTGGAACAGCTACCGAGAAATCCGGCCACCGTCAGCAATGCCATGACTGCATGCGTGACGCTCTTATCTGCTAGTCGTGCCATATCGATTTAATCGCCAAGTAAAATGACAACAGGATAACAAGGACCTGGTGCAATAATTTATTTACTGTGAGTATAGACACCCTTTTCACTATCCCACCAGATAACGAGCAGTAACCTGCGGCGGCGTACGGTCGCGGTGCCCTGGAAATCTGACTGAATCCTCTCCGACACTCTCAATCAATGCCCCTTTCCGACTGCCTTTGCCAGCGTCCATTTCGGGCCTATTCTGTTGAACAACTCGAATTTTTTCCAGGCGGCAAAATTATTTTCGATATGAGGAAATCTAAAATTTAACATACGGAGGAGAGACATATATCTATCGATCTCTTCCGGCAGAGCTACTGGCGAGCTTACATACTAAGCGCTGTGAGAAGTTCAGAATGCTTTGGTTTTCTGCAGAAAAACAACCCTCGATTTTTTTCGAGTTTTTTAACAGAATAGGCCGTAGTACGACCGTGGTGTTACGAATTTGAGTGTCCGCTAACGGAAAAGCAGACGCTCATAGATCGCTAGAAGCCTAATCGTCGCTTGACGGGGCGAGCCTTACGCACGCGACGATGAGTTTCGACACATAGTCGGAGGGGTCGCGCGGGTCCAGCTTATTCCCTGCTTTTTCGACGGCCTCGATTCTGGCCTGCAGATTCGCCAGGTGGGAATCTACGGGATACGCCTCCAGGCCCGTTAGCTCGCGTATGTCGGGAGAGACATTCGGGTCAGGGGCGAAGTCCAGCCTGCTTTCATCAACCTGCTTCAAGAGGTCAAGGGCTCTTTCCAGATCGGCCAATAGTGGAGTATGTGCCATGTTTCTCTCCTGTAAAACCGGTGACAGTATACCTATTTCGGTCTCGAGCAAGAGAGCAAATAGGTATATTGTCCCCCGATTACCGCTTGGGGCATTGGGTGAACGATAAAATTCAGCGCACGGGATTTTCGCTTGTTCTGCTGTTCATCGGTGTAGCGCTCGCGCCCGGCGGTGGGGCGGCCACGGAAGAATCGATCATCGTCGAGGACGTGATCAACGATCAGGGCATCCATGGACTTCGCGCAAGCTTCCACCTGCAAGCGTCTCGCAAGGCCATATGGGCGCTGTTGACCGATTACGACCGCTTCAAGGAAACCTTCAAGGGAATACGCCGTATCGAGATCATCGACGAGGACGAACGCGGTGCGCGGGTACGCTATACAATCAAGGCCTGGATACTCTCCTTCGATTACACGCTGCAAAGGGATTATGTGCGGCCATACGAGTTGATAACCTGGCGTCGCACTGGCGGGGATTTTCGGCTGATTTCCGGCAGCTGGATGATCCTGCCGGGCTCCCGCGAGGGCCTGCATGAAATTGTCTACGAGTCCTACCTAGATGTCGGCTTCCTGATTCCGACGGCACTGGTGCGCATTCGCGCGGCGCAGGAACTCGAGAAAACGGTTGCGCGCATGCGGGAGCGGCTGGCCGCTGGCTGATTTTGGAGGAGGCTCGACAATGGATTCCGGCTTGCGCCAGAATGACAAGAAGCAATTATGATTTCTTGTCTATCTGAATCACGAACGTCCGTTACTGGCCGAGGTTGTGTGAAAACTCGTCGTGAACAATGCAGCAGAATGTCTGGAACAGGAGCGCCTTGCTGATTCTCAACAATATTCGGATAGCACCCGCCGATTTATTCGGGGCGAGGGATATCCGGGGACAGTTTACATATATCGAAGAAAACATATATGAATCAGATAATTTGTACCCGATCTATTTTGCGGGGTTACTTCTGATGCGACCCGAGAAACTGGGTGGCCAGCAACAGCACGACCCCGAGCGCGCTGGCCGCCCCCAGGTCGAACTGGTTCTCGAGTATCGTCGTAATCTGCGTTGCACCCTTCACCACGCGTCCGCCGCCAAGCACCACGAGCGTCACATAGAAACCGAGGTAAAACACGAACACGATCAGGGATCCGCCACCATCCCCGACAGGAACAGCAGGAAATATACTTTCCAGAAAGCCTGAACCGGCGATGCACCGAGGTTGGCGGCCGCGCGCATCATGTCGCGCTCGATCTTGCACATGGAACTGTAAAGCGGCAACAGGAATGACCGGATCGGCAATTTCGAAGGCGAAAGCGAGCGTTGCAGGTTAAAACTCGGCGGCGATACGCTTCGCGTCGGCCAGGATCTGGTCAACGAATGACCGACCCTCGATCGATCCGTACAGCAGTTCGAGGCGCCGCTCGCGGACGCCGCAGTAATCGAGGGTGCCGATATCGAGCTGGGTTTGCATCGCGCTATCGTAGCCTCTTGCGGTAAAGGCTTCGGCGTTGTTGCCGGCAATGCCGATCATCCAGACGCGGCGCTGCGGAAACACCGCGTCGCCGTAAGCCCAGCCGTTATTCCATACCCGGTCGATCCAGCCCTTGAGCAAGGCCGGCACCGACCACCAGTAAACCGGGAATATCATCAGGGTTGCATCGTTGCGCTCGATGCGCGCCATTTCTCGCTGCACCTCGGCGGAGTAGCACTTGCGTGGATCGTCCCAGTCGGGTTCGTCCTGCTCGCGCATGACCGGATCGAAACCTTCCTCGACCAGGTCTGCCCACTCGACCTCGTGCCCGTTTCCCGCAACACCCTCGGCAAAAATTTCAGCGACCCTTGCGGTC
>JAOTUD010000540.1 GCA_029864065.1 Gammaproteobacteria bacterium
ACGAGGAAGGGCACCGCGTCAAGAGCGCGAAGAAACTGCCGGGTAACCTGCTCGATGCATTGCGCCAGCTCGATCGCAACAAGGAGATGCGCGCCGGTCTCGGCGACGAACTGATCAACGCCTACATCAAGCTCAAGCTCGACGAATGGACCAGCTACATGGGCAGCCTGAGCGACTGGGAACGCGCCAACACGCTGGATTGCTAACAATTCCGGGGACAGTTTACTTAAAACGCTTCGTGAATTAAGTAAACTGTCCCCGGATTACCCGTACGCATGTTTGCCGGATTGAGTCTCAAGGCGCGGGCCAGCCTCGCCTGCGCCTATAGCGGGATTGCCTGGGGGCTTTTCTGGATCCCGTTGCGCGGCATGGACGGTGCGGGCGTGACCGACGCCTGGGCCACGGTGCTGTTCTATGGTGTGCCGCTGATCCTTTTCTCGCCGTGGATTGTCGTCAACTGGCTGCGCATCGCGGCCTGTGGCTGGTCGCTGCAGCTGATCGGAATCGCGACCGGGGTTTCGCTCGCGTTTTATTCCAATGCCCTGCTTTACACCGAGGTGGTGCGCGCCCTGGTGCTGTACTACACGACGCCGGTCTGGTCGCTGCTGCTGGCGCGCATCGTGCTCGGCGAAACCATCACCCCGGCGCGGGTACTGGCGATCGTGTTCGGCCTTGCCGGCATGCTGGTGATGTTCGGTGTCGACGTCGGCTTGCCGTGGCCGCGCAACATCGGCGACTGGATGGCGTTGATCGGCGCGATGGGCTGGGCCGTGGCGGCGGTGCTGCTGCGCCGGGACGACGGCAGCCGCAGCATGGAAATATGCTCGGTTTATTTCTTTTACGGCGTGATTTCGGCAATCGTGCTTGCGCTGACGCCGATGGCGGGGAATATCGAATTTCCCGACTGGTCCGTCATCGTCGGGGTGCTGCCGTGGGCGATACCGATTGCGATTATCGTGATACCCGGGGCTTACGCCGCGTTCTGGGGCGCGCCGCACCTGAACCCGGGAGTGGTCGGCCTGCTGTTTATGACCGAGCTCAGCGTCGGCGGGATTACCGCCGCGATCTGGGCCGACGAACCTCTCGGGCCGAGAGAACTGGCTGGCATCGCGCTGATAACGATTGCCGGATTGAGCGAGTTCCTGTACCCGCCGATGCGCCGCGCGCTATGGCGGGACAAATAACGAAAACCGCGCCGGGCTTGAATTAGGTGTCGCTTTCGCGATACTTTAAGCGGCTTGCAGTCCCTATGATACAGCGACTTAGCGCCCTGCCAGCAATCGGGAAGCGGCATGGAGGTAACTGGCGCCATATGGCGCACTTAACCGTCAATTTCCAAGATTCGGAGACAAAATAATGGCAAAAAGCGATATCGAAATTGCTCGTGAAGCAAACCTGAAACCAATAGTAGAGATCGCGCAAAAGCTCGATATTCCGCAGGAGGGATTCAAACCCTTCGGCCATGACAAGGCCAAGCTGACTTCCGAATTCATCAACTCGATCCAGGGCAACAAGGATGGCAAGCTCATCCTCGTCACGGCGATTTCCCCGACCCCGGCGGGCGAGGGCAAGACCACGACCACGGTCGGGCTCGGCGATGGCCTCAACAGCATCGGCAAGAAAGCCGTCATGTGTCTGCGCGAGCCGAGCCTCGGCCCTTGCTTCGGCATGAAGGGCGGCGCCGCGGGCGGCGGCTATGCCCAGGTGGTACCGATGGAAGACATCAACCTGCATTTTACCGGCGATTTCCACGCCATCGGCGCGGCGCACAACCTGCTTTCGGCGCTGATCGACAACCATATCCAATGGGAAAATAAGGCCGGAATCGACCCGCGCCGCATTACCTGGAAGCGCGTCATGGACATGAATGACCGCACCCTGCGCGACATCACCATCGGCCTCGGCGGGCCCGGTAACGGCACGCCGCGCGAAAGCGGTTTCGATATCACCGTCGCGTCCGAAATCATGGCGATTTTCTGCCTCGCAACCGACCTCGACGACCTGAACCGGCGCATCGGCAATATCGTCATCGGCTACACCCGTGATCTGAAGCCGGTGCACGCGCGTGACGTCAACGCGCCCGGCGCGATGACCGTGTTGCTCAAGGACGCGTTCATGCCAAACCTGGTGCAAACCCTCGAAAACAACCCGGCATTCATCCACGGCGGACCGTTCGCCAATATCGCGCACGGCTGCAACTCGGTCATCGCCACCAAAACCGCGCTCAAGCTTGCCGATTACGTCGTCACCGAGGCCGGTTTCGGCGCAGATCTCGGGGCCGAGAAGTTTTTCGACATCAAGTGCCGCAAGGCCGGCCTGAGGCCGGACGCGGTGGTGCTGGTGGCAACCGCGCGTGCACTCAAGATGCATGGCGGCGTCGCCAAGGACAAGCTCGCCGGCGAAAACGTCGACGCGATCAAGAAGGGTTGCGAAAACCTGGGCCGTCACATCCGTAACCTGAAACAATTCGGCGTTCCGGTCACCGTCGCGATCAACAGGTTCACCGCCGACACCGAGGGTGAACTGGCGGCGATCCGCGAATTCTGCGCTGAATTCGGCGTCAAGGCTTTCGACTGCAACCACTGGGGCGAGGGCAGCAAGGGCACCCAGGAACTGGCCAAACACGTTGTCGAGGTTGCCGATTCCGGGCAGGCGCAGTTCCACACGCTCTACGACGACGACATGCCGTTATGGGACAAGGCACGCCACATCGCACGCACACTCTACGGCGCTGAGGATATTATCGCCGACAAAAAGGTGCGCG
>JAOTUD010000539.1 GCA_029864065.1 Gammaproteobacteria bacterium
GGCGTCGCCGCGATGTCGTTGGCATCGATCGAATTGGACGTGTAGGGCGTATAGGTGGCGCCGGAGGCCTTGCGATTCCATAACGGCGCATTGGGTATGGCTTCGGCCTGGTGAGGTGTATGGCAGAATACGCAGATCTGGGTTTCGGAAACGGCAGCCACGGTCCCGGGACTGGTGGTCGACAGATTGTGCCTGGTATTGGATATGTCGGATATGCGCTCGGCATAAAGCGAGAAACTGACCGACAGCAGCGCGAGCAGCAGGGTACCGAGGGTCAGTCCGGCTATTGGCGACGCTATCCGGGTCATGCAGCGAATTTTAGTTACCCCTCAGATACTGAAACATGGATATCCGCCGGTTGAGCATATCCGACACAAACACCCGGTCGCGGTCGTCTATCCACAGACCGGTCGGTTGCGAAAATTGTCCCGGGTTTGTTCCCGAGCCGCCCAGCGACATCAACAACTCGCCGCTGCCATTGTAGATCACGACATAATCGTAGTAGCTCTCGGATACGTATACGTTGCCGTCGGAATCGAGCGCGATTCCCTTGGGCCTGGCAAGATTACCGACATAAAGCCCTCTTTGGCCGAGGGTACCAAGATAATCGCCAAGCGTATCGAAAACCTGGATTCGGGCATTCAACGAGTCGGAAACGTATAGTCGGCCATCTCGGTAAGCAATAAAAGTCGGCCGGTTGAGTTCCCCGTCGCTCGGACCGGCATTACCCCAGACATCTAACAGCTCGCCATCGAGACCAAACACCTTGATATTGTTGTCGCCGGTGTCGCTGACAAATATGCGTTTACCGTCCGCATCGTAGGATATCCCCGTCGGCCGCACGACAATCCCCTGCCCCACCGTATCGACCAGCCTACCCTGAGGGTCCAGCCGGTAAATCAACGCCAACTCGGTGTCGGTTATCCACACCGAATCGACGGCATAGGCGACACCGACCGGACTCAGAAACGGGATATTCAGACTCGATTCATTCCAGATAAAGAATTCGCCCAGCTTTTCGTCGAAAACGAACACCGCCTGTCGGCCGCTATCGGCAACGTAGACCCTACCTCGGCCGTCCGAACAGACCTGTTGTGGCTGAATCAGGTCGACCGCATCGTTACGCCTCTCGTCCAGCCCCACCAGCGTGGCCATAAAACGCGCGAAACCGCCACGCTCAGAATCGACTTTTGCAGTATTGGACTCACCGTACAGGTGGCCGATGAAGGAATACCTGGGAACTTCAGGGGGAGCTGGCCAGACAATATTTGCGTCATTGCCGGGCTCGATTGCAGGCATCCGGAAGGCATGCATTGGCGGTACGATGCTGCAGGCCGCGAGCAATGCCAGCAGGCAAAACGCGGCCAGGGGACGACCCGCGCGCGGCAACACCAGTGCCGCGTCAACGAACGATCTGCGGCGAGGCTTCACCATCGCCCCGGGCCGCCGGTTTGATTGCTGCCACGGATACCCGTCTTCAGACCGTGCTTGCCCGAATGACATAGACTGCAGTTATCGACGCCCCAGGCGATTTCGTCATTGTGGCATAGACCGCAGTACTGCCCGTCGATAATCTTGCCCATGGTAATCTCGTTGGCGCCGGCGCGCATTTCGAAGCCGAGTTCATTATGGCAAACCTTGCATCGAAAACGGATTCGATGGAACCAGTGCGGAAAAATGACCGGGCGCACGTCGTTCTTGTCGGAAAGCCGGTTAAGCACGACGTCGGCGTACTCGGCGGAGACGCCCGCGCTAAAGCCGGTTGCGCACAGGCCCGCCAGACTGATTAACAGCAAGCGCCTGCCGCTACCCTTGATGCTGTTTCGAGCCTTCATCGTGCTGGGCATTATTCCCTGGATCATTTTACCGCACTCCGGACTCAGTTTGCCCGGCTCTGGACTCCGGGCTTACCGGTGAAGGTACTTCTCGGGACACTGTGACACCGATTGCACTCGGTCAACGGGAAAGCCACCGCGCCGTGACACTGGCCGCAGTATTGTCCCGATAATATTGCAAACATGTTGACCGGGTTGGCATCGACTTTCCTGACAAAGATCTTATCGTGACAATTGGTACAATCCAGCCACTCCGTATGGGGCCTGTGGGGAAACAGCACCAGCGGCAATTCACCGGTCTTTTCCATAATGATATCCATATCGATAACCTCGATTTTGGTCTCCGGGTAAATGTTGGTTCGCGGCTGGATATATTGCTCCCGGAGCGCCCGGTTCCACAATACCCGGTTACCCACGGTATCGGGCGGCAGCTGTGACAGGGCCTCCGCCGGTTGCTGCAGTAATTCGATCGCGGGATTTTCCGGGTCGTGCAATCCGTCTTCACTCAATGACTTCCAGATGACTTCCTGGGCCTGTAAAGCGCTCCAGACGGCGACAATAAATAGCAGATGACGGGATTTAAATTTCATGGTCTCGAGTCGTCTCGCTATCCCGGAATATAGATGCCAGCGGTACGGATTGCGCGCACCAGCTGGCGGGTGGACTGCTCCAGCAACTCGATGGCGGCCTCAAATTCATTTTGCTTTGCATAGGCGTCCGCCTGCTGGCTTAGCTGGTTTGCCTGCTCGACGAACTTGATAATTTCCTTGCGCGTGTAATCGGACTTGCTCTTTTCATCGACCAGCAGGTCGATCAGCATCTTGTGGGTATCGTTGCGATCGACCTCGTACAGATACTCTTCTTCCTTGGATTCGAATTGCAGGGACCGCACCAGCGTCTGCCCTCCCCTTTTCGACTCGTTGCTGACC
>JAOTUD010000541.1 GCA_029864065.1 Gammaproteobacteria bacterium
GTCCCTGCACCGCGACATCTCCGTTGTCGACCTTGACGTAAAGCCCAGGCTCGATAGCGGCCAGGTCGGCCTCGCTGAACAGGTCGTCCTGGACCTCGACCCGATCCGGTCGCGGCGCACCTTCCATCGAGCGCAGGCGTAGCGGAATATCGGTGACGATCAGCGGCTGGCTGAAGCTGTTGCGCAGAAACGCGGTGCGCCCATTTTGCAGCAGCACGCTGAGGTTGCCGAGCTGCAGCTCGATGGCGCCGCTCCAGACCTTGGCGTACATGCCGTTGCCGTCGCTCTGCGCGTAGGCCGGTCGGAGGAAGAAGCGCAGCAGCCTGCCGAGCAGCGTGTCGTCCGCCGGGTCGCGCAGCGCGTTGTTGCTGACGCAGGCGCCCTGGCACACCAGGTCGAAACCGGTGCCGCGGATGCCGATCGTCGCGGTCGGCGTCGCCACGCGAAAGGCCTTGCGGTTCAGTTGCCCGATCGCGCCGGTGACGAGGCGCAAACCGCCCTGCAGGAAGCTGAAAAAGGAATTGTTTTCGTCGGGCTGTTCGGGCTTGTATTCGTGCTCCTCGATACGAAACGCGCTTTGTGGGGACAGGGTGACGCGGGTCTCGTCGTTAAAGGCGATAACCGCGAAGGACTTGATGCCGGTCTCGATCTGGTCGCGCTCGTAGACCGCGGCGCCGACGTTCAGCACCCGGTTTTGCTGGCCGTCCTCGGCGGCGCTGGCGCGGCCGCGCAACAGCGCGATGCGCCCGACCACCCGCGATTCCCGCTGCGCCGCCTGTCCGGTAGCGTTCTCCTCCTGCTGGCACTCGTTGCCCTCGCACAGGCGCGCGTCGAACTCAGTGCCGCGGATGCCGATCGTCGCCACCGAGGTGTTGATTCTGAACGCGTTCGGGGCGCGCTTGCTGATGAAGCCGGTGAGCGCGCGCAAGCCGCCACGGACCAGGCTCAGCAACGCGTTTTCGCTGCCCCGCCCGGTATCGACGTTTTCGATCTTGAAGGTCGTGCTCGGCCGCAGCGTCATGCGGGTGCCGTCGACGAGCTCGATCAACGCGAATCCCCGGCTGTCGGTGTTGAGCGTTTGTCCGTTGTAGAGCGCAACGCCCTTGCCGATGATGCGCGGCGGTTCGCCGTCGATTTGGCCGGTCAGCAGGCCGCGCGAGTAAGTCACCTCGCCGACCTCGACCGCGGCCAGGCTCGGCAGGCTGATGCCGACGCCGAGCATGACGATGATTATTCTGCACAGAATGTTCATGCCGCGCCTCAAAACCGATAAACAGCGCTCACATGGAGCTTGCTGTCCCCGTCCTGGTTGATCGTGTCGTCGAGTCCGCCGCCCTCCAGGATATGGCCGTAATTCAGGCTGACGCTGAGGCTTTCTTTCCATGCCCAGAACATGCCGGCGCCGGCCGAAGACAGGTCGAACTCGACGCCCTCGTTACCCGGCAACGCGCCGTCGTTGAACTCGGTATGGGCAAAGTCGGTGAACACCAGGAAGCGCAGGTTGTACGAGGTCACGGGCGGAAACCAGACCTCGAGACTCATCTGGTAGCCCGAATCACCGGTCACCGAGCGCTCCTCGAAGCCGCGCAGTGTGCCGACCCCGCCGACGCCGAACTGTTCGCCGGAGATCAGTAGCGCGCTGGTCTGCTGCCCGGAAAAGCCGGCATGGAACAGGTAGTCCTCGGCAAACAGGCGGTCGTAGGAAAGCCGGTAGCGAATCGCCGACCAGCCGCTTTCCGCCTCGGGCCGGTCCTGGTCGTATTCGGCGCTGTCGTCGCCGACTTCCTGCACCAGCGTGACGCTGCCGAAAAAGCTCGATCCGGGCGCCTGGCGGGTGAACGAGTAACCCAGCTCCAGCGGCACGCTGAGCACGTCGGCCCCGCTCAACTGGGCACCGCCGAATTCCGACTTGTTGTCGAAATTCTTGTGCTGCAACCCGACCGACCAGTCGTGATTGAAACTGCCGTCGGTCAGCAGCGGTCGACTATAAATAAAACCGAGCACCGTGCCCTCACCGGTTATCTCGAGCGCCTGGCCGCCGCCGGTACCGGGCGCGATGCTCTGCGCCGCGGAGTCTTCGCCTCCGGTCTGGCCGGCCGAATCCGAGTCGGAGAATAGAATGTCGAGATTGGCGCCGTGTCGGTACATCGGGATGTGATAATTGACGCCGATCTGCGTGGTCGCGGAGGTATCCTCGGGGGCGGTGGTCAGCGTCGCGGTAACCGCGTGGTCGCGGTTGAACAGGTTTCCATTCTGGTAACCGAGCGTGGTGCGCCACTCCTCGGCGTCTTTCGGACCGGTATTGTCGAGACTTATGAAATAAACCCGGGGGTCGCGATCCTCGACCGCCAGTACCGCGTCGATGGTGTCGGAAGCAGTTCCCTCGCGAAAGCGCAACAAAGTTTTCTTGGACGCGTGGTTATTGGCGATCTTGAGCGAACGCGACAGCAGACGCGTATTCGGCGTCTCGCCTTCCTGCAGCCCGGGTACCGAGCGCCGAATGTTTTCGTCGCTGAAAAATTCGTTGCCCTCGACGATGACCCGGCCGATGGCAAAGCGCGAAACCTTCAGCAACACCGTGCCTTCGAAAAGGTCCTGGGGAGGCAGGGATACGCGGTGGAAGTTGAAACCGGCATCGATGATCGCCTGCTCGAGCGCATCGCGCGCGGCCGACAACCCCTCCAGTCCGTATTGATCGCCGATAAATGGGGCCAGTATGCTGTCGGCGCGCTCCCCGATGGGGTTGTCGCC
>JAOTUD010000542.1 GCA_029864065.1 Gammaproteobacteria bacterium
CAAGCCGGGCGCTGGCGCTGACGCTGCCGTGGCTTACGCAGATGGAAAAAGTGACCGTACTGGTGTCGAGCAAGCGCGAGGGCGAGGTCGGTGACGTCGTCGACTATCTGAAACGGCACGGCTGCAAGGCCGACTACTACCTGATCGGTAGCGGCGGATCGAATGTCGGCAAGAAAATGCTCGATGCCTGCGCCGACATCGGCGCCGAGTTTCTCGTGGTGGGCGGATTCAGCCATACGCGGACCCGCCAGCGCCTGTTCGGCGGCGCAACCAGCTACCTGCTGGGCAATACCAACATCATCACCGTAATGGCGCATTGAAGCACCGTTGTGGCGTTTTCCCATGTTTTTGTTATCTCCTCCTTGGGTTAAACTTTGCCCCGCCCGCAAGGGCGGGGAGTCTTCTTCAGGAATAACCCAACGCTAGAGAACGACTATGTCACAGCCTGAATTCAATCCCGCAGCGGTCGATAATCGCAAGCAACGCCGCCGCGGCAAGATCAAGGGCAGGGTGGTTGATCTAAACGCGCTGCTCGACGTGCAAAACCTGCTCGGCGACGAATCGCGCGCCTGCGACCTGTTGATCGAGCACCTGCACAAAATCCAGGACAAGTACGGTCATTTATCGGCCGCGCATCTGACCGCGCTCGCGCACGAAATGCGGCTCGCGACCACCGAGGTTTACGAGGTCGCATCGTTTTACCATCATTTCGACGTGGTCCGGGAAGGCGATACCGCGCCGCCGGCGCTGACCGTGCGCGTCTGTGATTCGGTCAGTTGCGAAATGGCGGGCAGCGAAGAACTAATATCCGCATTGCAGGATTCGCTCGGAGAGAGCGTGCGCCTGCAGCGCGTGCCCTGCGTCGGGCGCTGCGACAAGGCGCCGGTCGCGGTGGTGAAGCAATACACGGTCGATAATGCGACGGCTGACGCGGTTGAATCCGCGCTTGACGCCGGCAGCTTCGAGCAGCCGATGCCCGAAAACAGCATCGATTACGATCGCTACCGGGCCGACGGCGGCTACCGGCTCTACGATCGACTGCTGGCCGGCGATACCAGTGCCGACGAAATCCTCACGGCTCTCGAAGGCACGCAGTTGCGGGGTCTCGGCGGGGCCGGGTTTCCGGTCGGGCGCAAGTGGCGCATCCTGCGCGACCAGCCCGCGCCGCGCATGTGCGCGATCAATATCGACGAGGGCGAGCCCGGGACCTTCAAGGACCGGTATTACATGCTTGCCGATCCGCATCGATTTCTCGAGGGCATGCTGATCGCGGTGCGGGTGATCGGTATCGACGCCTGCTATATCTATATCCGTGACGAATACCCGTCGGTGATCGCAAACCTGCGGCTCGCGCTCGAGGATTTAAAGACGAAGTCCGGGTACGACTTGCCGCATATCGAAATTCGCCGCGGTGCCGGCGCCTATATCTGCGGCGAGGAATCGGCGATGATCGAATCGATCGAAGGTAAGCGCGGCATGCCGCGCCTGCGCCCGCCCTACGTCGCCCAGGTCGGCCTGTTCGGTCTTCCGACGCTCGAGCACAATTGCGAATCGCTGTTCTGGATTCGTGACGTCATCGAAAAGGGTTCCGAATGGTTCGACTCGCAGGGGCGCAACGGGCGCAAGGGCCTGCGCAGCTTTTCGGTGTCGGGCCGGGTCAACAAGCCGGGCGTGCATCTCGCGCCTGCCGGCATCACGATCAAGGAATTAATCGACGAATACTGCGGCGGCATGCTCGACGGTCACCGCTTTTACGGCTATTTTCCGGGCGGTGCCTCGGGCGGTATCCTGCCGGCAAGTCTCGGCGATATTCCGCTCGATTTCGACACGCTACAGGAGTACGACTGTTTCATCGGCTCCGCGGCGATCGTCGTGCTGTCGGACCAGGACAGTGCGAAGCAGGCCGCGCTGACATCGATGAAATTCTTTGCGCACGAATCCTGTGGCCAGTGCACGCCGTGCCGGGTAGGCTGCGAAAAGGCGGTCAGCATCATGGAGACCGGCGACTGGGATATCGAGCAGTTGAACGATTTATCGACGGTAATGATCGACGCCTCGATCTGCGGCCTGGGGCAGGCGGCGCCGAACCCGATCCTTTCGGTCATCAAATACTTTCCGCATGAACTGGGAATCGAGGAGAATCAATAATGGCCGCGAACCCCGACACCCTCTTCGAAACCATCGAGTTCACGTTGAACGGCAAGCCTGTCGTAGCCCTGGCGGACGAAACCATCCTGCAGGCGGCGCGGCGCACCGGCACCGAGATTCCGCACCTGTGTTATACCGACGGGCTGCGCGCCGACGGCAACTGCCGCGCCTGCGTGGTCGAGATCGACGGCGAGCGCGTGCTCGCGCCGAGCTGTTGCCGCAACCCGACCCCGGGCATGGTCGTCAAGTCGGACAACGAGCGCGCGTTGAAGTCGCAGAAGCTGGTGCTGGAGCTGCTGCTTTCCGACATGCCGGAGCGGGCTTACACGCTGGACAACGAACTGACCTACTGGGCCGAAAAGCTCGAAGTAAAGAATCCCCGCTTCAAGCCGCGACACCAGCCACCGGCCGACCTGTCGCACCCGGCGATCGCAGTCAACCTCGACGCCTGTATCCAGTGCACGCGCTGCCTGCGCGCCTGCCGTGAAACCCAGGTCAACGATGTCATCGGCCTCGCGCACCGCGGCCATCACGCCGAAATCGTGTTCGACATCGGCGACGCGATGGGCGAATCCTCGTGCGTCGCCTGCGGCGAATGCGTC
>JAOTUD010000543.1 GCA_029864065.1 Gammaproteobacteria bacterium
CGAGAAAAGCCAGTATGTTACCTTGCAGAAAATACGCGAACTGGTGCTCGAAGAGGTGCCGTTCATCGTCATCGATCAGAAAAGCGAAGAGGATATCACCCGCAGTATTTTGCTGCAGATCATCTTCGAACAGGAATCCGAGACCAACCCGCTGTTCTCGAACGACAACCTGGAGCGCTTTATCCGTTTCTACAATGCCGGAACACATCTCGGGTTTTCCGATTTCATCGGCCAGGGGATGAACTTTTTCCAGCAGCAGCAGCGTGAATTCAGCAAGGCGATGGAAGGCATGGCCGGGCACAATCCGGTGGCGTTCTGGACCAATATGACGCAAAAAAACATCGACGCCTGGCGTAAAATGATGGGCCTGGGACCCGAAAACGACGCTTCCAAGGACAAGTAAGCTACTGAATTAACATACTATTTCCAAAATCAAGCGCGCGCTGCTTGACAGTCGTGCGTTTCCGACCTATTTTGTGCAGTGCAATAATAATGCTGCATTGCAGCACCCCAGTTACCAGACAAAGATATCGAATTTATGAACGATCAGAAAATAGCGCTTGTCACTGGTGGTACCGGCGGGATCGGCACCGCGATCTGCATCGCACTCGCCGACCAGGGCCGCAAGGTTATCGCGGGTTACTTCCCCCCGGAGAAGGAAATCGCCTACGAATGGAAACTGAAACACCGCGCCGATGGTTACGATTTCGAAATCGTCGCCTGCGACGTTAGCGACTTCGCCTCGAGCCAGCAGATGCTGCACGATGTCGAAAATACCATCGGCGCGGTTGACATCCTGGTCAACTGCGCCGGCATTACCCGCGACAGGACGTTGCGTCAGATGACGCCGGAACAGTGGGACGCGGTCTTGCGCACCAACCTCGACTCGGCATTCAACGTGACGCGGCACGTTGTCGAAAACATGTCGGAGCGCGGTTTCGGTCGTATCGTCAACATTTCCTCTGTGAACGGTCAGAAAGGCCAGTTCGGCCAGGCCAACTATTCCGCGGCCAAGGCGGGCCTGCACGGTTTCACCAAGGCGGTCGCGCAGGAACTCGCCGCCAAGGGAATAACCGTCAACTCGGTCTCCCCCGGATATGTCAAAACCGAGATGACCGATGCGATTCCCGAAGAAATCCGCGACGCCATTATCCAGCAGGTACCGATGGGCAGAATGGCGACGCCGGCTGAAATCGCCTATGTCGTCAGTTTTCTGACCGACGATCGCAATACTTATATGACGGGCGCCAACCTGCCGGTCAACGGCGGCATGTATATGACCTGATCGTCATCGCATCGAGACACTCGGCATCTGAGAGACGGGCTTCTGGCCCGTCTTTTTTTTGTCTCGTTACCCACCGGCGAAGTCGATTATGTTGCAGTGCACAATAAATTATGCTAGTCTGAATTTCTTTTGAAATTTAACGAGTTATCGACATGAGCGAGAACAATCCCTGGGCCGACCAGTGGTTCGAAGCACAGCAGAAGTTCGTCGACGCGTGGGGCGACATGGCCAGGTCCGGCGGCGCTGACGGCGGCGGCAGTCAATCCGACCTGTGGTCGCAGGGCTTCGATATGTGGCGCAAGGCCTGCGCAGGCCGCACGCAGCCCGATATGGACCTGGTGATGCGCAAGTGCATGGATATGAGCAAGGAATACTTCTCCATGGCGGAACAGGTCAGCAAGAGCCTCGGCGATGGCGCGAATCCCGTCGAAGCCGTCAATCAGTGGCTGGAGGAGGTAAAACAGTCGCTGCAAAAATTCTCCGGGATGCCTGGCTTCAACGGCACGGGCGTCGCCGATTTCATGAAACAATGGTTTACCCCGAACGCCAGCTGGCAGGAAATGGTGGCGGGTCTGACACCGATGAATCAGGCCTTCTGGCAAATGCCCGGCATGAATACGTCGGTCTTTAATCTCGGCGAAGCGATCGACCCGCTCGGCAAGATACTGGAGGCCCCGGGTATCGGCTACTTCCGTGAACCGCAGGAAAAGCAGCAGAAAGGAATCCAGCTCGCGCTCGAATATCAGGAGGCCAACTTCAGGTTCAACCAGGCCTTCCTGCGCGTCGCGATCGAATCGATCCATGGCTTTCAACAGCGTCTGATGACGCTCGACGAAGAAACCGCACCCAAATCGATGCGCGAACTGTACGATCTCTGGGTCGAAATCAGCGAACAGCACTACGCCGAGTTTGCGATGAGCGAGGAATACCAGGCCCTGTACGGCGATATGGTCAACCGCCTGATGATCATGCGCAAGCATTACGGCGAGATCGCGGACGATTTCCTGCGTAGCCTGAATCTGCCCAACACGCGCGAAATCGACACCATGCAGGAGCGTTTGCAGCGCGTGCGTCGCGAAAACTTTGCCCTGAAAAAAGACATCAGGGAAATCAGGGCCATGCTCGCGCAACTGGGCGCAAAAGCAGCCGCGTCGACCACGGCCAGGCCGGCTCGTAACAAATCCACGCCGCGCAAACCGGCGGCCGCGAAACCAGCGGCCGCGAAACCAGCGGCCGCGAAACCGGCGGCCGCAAAAACGGTGACCCAAAGAGCGCCAGCAAAAAAAACAGCTACCAGGAAAGCGGCGGTCAGCAAAACGGCCGCCAAAAAAGCCAAAGTAACCAGATCCAGAGCAGGAGCCTGATCCCATGAGTAATATTCCGTTTCGTTCAGACCAGGTCGTTGAAGAACTGGTACAGTTCAACAAGAACCTGAGCAAGGGCGTCAAGAACCTGCTCG
>JAOTUD010000544.1 GCA_029864065.1 Gammaproteobacteria bacterium
CCTGATGACCTCCGGGCGCTTCAGGATACACAATCTGCGCGAATGCAACCTGGTCGCGTCCCAGGTCGCGCATTTATGCCCGGAGCCGCATCGCGTCGTTACCGGGATTTCCGAGTTGCTGGTCAACGCGCTGGAGCATGGCAATCTCAGGATCGGCTACGAGGAAAAGAGCAAACTGATGCGCCGCGGCATGTGGCAAATCGAAATCGAAAGGCGTCTGAACGCGCGCGAATTCATCGGCGGCTTCATCGAGCTCGAGTTCAACGTTCAGGCAGATATCGTGCAGATCCGAATCCGCGACCAGGGACAGGGATTCGACTGGACTCCGTACATGGATTTCGACCCGGACCGCGCCTTCGATCCTCACGGGCGCGGCATCGCCGTGGCGCGGCTGTCGAGCTTCGACGATCTCGAGTACATCGGCGTCGGCAACGAAGTGGTGGCCACCGTCAAAAAGAACCTCGACGGTTGAGCGCTTCCAAATCCGTCCAACTCTGCTATATACCCCAGCACCGTCGATTTTTTGACGGTTTTCATGCACCGATGCGGCCGATCACGGCCAGTATCCCGGGGAAATTTGTTGAAACGGCGGAGGTATGACGCAACATGCAGGAAGATAACACCGCGATAAGACGACATGTCAGGCATGTCACCGGCATCCCGATCGAAATCAATCTCGAGTACCATAAGAGTTATCATGCCGAGGACGACACCATAACCAGCGTCAGTCTCGGCGGATTATGTTTTATCGCCGACGACCGCCTCGATATCAACGAGCCGATCCAGGTGCGCTTCCCGGTGCTGAACCGCGAGACCTGCCTGGACGGCAAGGTAGTCTGGTGCAACAAGACCGACAAGGGATACGAGGTCGGCCTCGAGTTCGACGACCCCGACGAAGTCGAACGCCTGAAGATGGTCGAGCAGATCCGCCACATCGAGCAATTTCGCGAGGAAGTCGAGTCGCGCGAGGGCCGCAAGTTAAACGGCGAACAGGCGGCGCGCGAATGGATCAGTCGCTACGCCGGGGAATTCTCCGCGCTGCACTAGCAGGATATCGGGCAGACTGCCCGCGGGAGCAGGATGCGGCCAGGCCCGTATCACATGCGCGCGTCTTCCCGCTCGAATCGGCTATAGGCCCGATCGCCCTCGAAATAGGTGGATTTGCCTTCCTGTTTTTCGATGCCCCTGCCCTCGTAGATTCTGAGCGAGTCGATCACCGGCCGGCGCGGCGGGTGCGCGACCAGCCACAGGCGCATCAGGTGCCGCTTCTCGTCGGCAATTGCGGAATCCTCGAACGCGGTGCGGTTATGTAGCACGGTCAGGTTATTGAAAAAAACGGCCTCGCCGGGCTGGGTTATGAATTTCAGCGCGAAGCGGCTGTCCTCGGCGATTTCATCGACGAGGTCGAGCGCCGCCAGTTGCCGCGGCGTAAGCGGTGTCTGCATTTCCTCGGTCGCCATCTCGATGTAGGAGCGCAGGTAATTGACGCTAAGGTAACCGTCGCAGAAGCTGAACACCGGGATCCTGTCCTCGGTGACCGGCGACTGACCCGGTGCTTCCTCGCCGAAACGGTGGTAATGGAAACCTTCCATCAGCACCGGCATCAAATCGGGTCGGCGCGCGAGGACCTCGTTGTAAATAGTGAGCGCGCTGACGTAGCCGCTGTATCCGCCCGACTGCGCTTTTTGCAGGCACATCATCGCCACGATATCGCAGGCGTCGGTATGCATGTCGAGTTCGGTGCTGTTGCGGTAGGCGCGTTCCTTCGGGTCCTTGCCGCCGACGTTGACCACGTGGCCGAGCCGGTCGCCCATGACGCTTTGCGATTGCGCGCTGCCGAAGTGGGTGCCGAGCCCGAAATGAATCATGCCCAGTTCTTCCCTGCTGTAGCGATCGAGCGGGAATCCGCTGAGGATAATGATGCCGGACTGGTTCATGACCTGGTCGCGCCAGGCCTCGATATCGTCGCCGATCGCGTCGAGCGGAAAATCGCCGCGCGTAACCGCCTCGGCATCACCAGTTTTTTGTTGCGCGGTCTTCAGGGCGTGGTCCAGCGCCTGCAGGTGCCGTTGCGCGAGCTTTACGGTGAAGCTGTCACGGCTGATTTGGTCTGCGCGCCACGCGCCGGGCTGCTCTATCGGTACCATTGCCGCCTCGGTATTCATGCCGCCCTCCGTTTGTCAGGATGCCATCTTGCGCAGCGGTGCGCGTCGTGTCACCGCGCCGCCTTCGCCGAGCATGGTTTCGCTCAGACCGCGGTCGTTGTGATTCATTTTCCACGACAGCATTTTCTGCGCGTATTCGAGCACTCGGGACTGGTAACGCGGGTCATCGGCGAGATTGACGAACTCCCCCGGGTCCTGCTGCAGGTCGAAAAACAGCGGCGGCAGCGCGCTGAAGTGGACATACTTGTAATAATAATCGCGGATCACCGACAGGCCGCATTGATGCAGCGTGAGGCCGAGGTGGCGTTCCAGCGAGTCGTCCCTGACGTTGCGGAAATCGCACTCCCAGTGTGCTTCCTCGCGCCATCCGGACGGCATGCGGCCGCTGCGCACCGCGGGCAGCAGCGAAAAGCCGTCGCACTGGCCGGGGATTTCGACGCCGAGCCAGTCGAGCAGGGTCGGCATCAGGTCCACGTTTTCGCTGAATCCCGTGATTTCGGAGCCGCGCGTCGCGTCGGCCTCGGCGCGCGGATCGCGGATGATCAGCGGAATATGATAGGACTGATCGAAGTAGCC
>JAOTUD010000545.1 GCA_029864065.1 Gammaproteobacteria bacterium
CGGTTTTTTTGCTGCGGGATTACGGGCATAGATGAAGTCATCAGCCGGCTTAACGGTTATAATATGCGTCCCTGATCAGAGACGTCGTCAATAATGCGAAATCACCAGCTTCCCGGCCGTTCGGTCGTTATGTCAACCGAAGCCATGGCGGCAACCAGCCAGCCGCTCGCAACCGAGGCCGCGCTACAGGTGCTGCGCGAAGGCGGCAACGCGATCGACGCGGCGATTGCCGCGAGCGCCGTGCTGTCGGTGGTAGAGACTTATTCCTCAGGTATCGGCGGCGACTGTTTCATTCTTTATCACGAGGCATCCAGTGGGCAATTACACGCCCTGAACGGCAGTGGACCGTCGCCGGCGGCAGCCGACATCGACACCGTTCGCGCGCGCGGATACGAGACCATGCCGGACCAGGGCATACTCTCGGTTACGGTGCCGGGGGCGGTCGACGCCTGGTACCAGGCCAACCGCAAACTCGGCAGGCTCGATTTCGATAAACTGTTGCAGCCGGCAATCCACTACGCCGAAAACGGCTATGCCGTATCGCCCGTGATTGCCCTCAACTGGAAAAAACACGAGGCGGTGCTGACGCAAACCCCGGAAGCAAGCAGGGCTTACCTGGTCGACGGCAAAGCGCCGGTCGCCGGCGCGATTCACCGTCAACCCGATCTCGCGCGCAGTCTGCGTACCATCGCGAGCAAGGGTCGCGACGGTTTTTATCTCGGCGAAATCGCCGCGGAAATCGTGCGCTACAGCGATTCCCAGAATGGGCTATTTACGCTCGATGACCTTGCCGATTACGAGTCCGAATGGGTCGACCCGATCAGCAGCAACTACCGCGGTTACGAGGTTTTCGAGATTCCGCCCAACGGCCAGGGCATCACCACCCTGATGGCGCTGAATATCCTGGCGCAAACCGAGGTTGCGAAACTCGAACATCTGGGCGCCGACCACGTCCACCTGCTCAGCGAGGCCTTTACGCTGGCGATGGCCGAACGCGACCGCTTCGTCGCCGACAGCCGCTTCAAACCGCTACCGGTTGCCGAAATGCTGTCCGCCGAATTCGCGCAAAGCCAGTTTGAACGCATCGACATGCAACGGGCGCTGTCGCAACCCGTAACATCGGCAATGCCGAATCATCGCAATACGATTTACCTGAGCGTCGTCGACAAGGACCGCAATGCCTGCTCGTTTATCAATAGCGTATTCTATTCCTGGGGCAGCGGCCTGGTAGCCGGTTCCACCGGCATCAATTTACAGAATCGCGGCGCCGGTTTCGTGCTCGAGGAAGGACACTTCAACCAGCTCGAACCGCGCAAGCGTCCGCTGAACACGATCATCCCGGCCATGGTTTACCATGAGGGTAAACCGGTGCTCAGTTTCGGCGTGATGGGTGGCCAGTACCAGGCGATGGGTCAGACTTACGTGCTGTCGAACTGGATCGACTACGGTATGGACATCCAGCAGGCGCTCGACGCGGCGCGGTTCATGCTTTACGACGGCGTGCTCGACGTCGAGGTCGGGGTACCCGAACGGACACGGCAGGGATTGGTCGACAAGGGGCATACCGTGGTCGAGGACGACGGCCCGCACGGCGGCGGGCAGGCGGTCCTCATCGACTGGGAACAGGGCACGCTGCACGGCGGCTCCGATCCGCGCAAGGACGGCTGCGCGATGGGCTACTAGGCCGGGTTTCGGCCGGCGCTTATCCGGTCTCGGGATTTATACTAATCAGTTTGAAAATTCAGGAAATGGCATGAAAGCGATAACACTCAGCGATTTCGGCGGCCCCGAAGTCATGCAGCTCGGCGAGGTCGAAACACCTTCACCGGGTGCTGACCAGCTGCTGGTCAAGGTTATGAATACTTCCGTGAATCGTCCGGATATCATCCAGCGTACCGGCAACTACCCGCCGCCGCCCGGTGACTCCGAAATCCTCGGGCTCGAGATCGCCGGTGTCGTCGAGGCCACCGGCGACAACACGACCCGCTTCCAGCCGGGCGACCGCGTGGTGGCGCTGGTCGGCGGCGGCGGTTACGCGCAGTACGCGCTCGCGCGCGAGGATCACAGCATGACGATCCCGGATTCGGTCCATTTCGAACAGGCGGCCTGCATCTGCGAAACCTATATCACCGCCTATTTGAACCTGTTCCTGCTCGGCGAACTGCAGGGCAGGAAATCGGTGCTGATCCACGGCGGCGGCGGCGGCGTCGCGACATCGGCGATACAGCTATGCAAGGCGCTGAGTCCCGAAACCGAGATTATCGTGACCGCGTCCAGCGGCAAGCTGGACCGCGTGCGTGCGCAGGGCGCCCACCACGTCATCGATTACCGCGAACAGGATTTTGCCGAGGAAATCCGGCGCATTACCGGTAAACGCGGCGTCGACGTCATCCTCGATCACATCGGCGCGCAATACCTCGAGTCCAATATGAAATCGCTCGCGCTCGCCGGCACGCTGATGCTGATCGGCGTCATGGGCGGCATCAAGGCCGAACTGAACCTGGCGACGATGATGGTCAAGCGGCAGCGCATCGTCGGTTCGGTGCTGCGTTCCAGACCGGTCCACGAAAAGGCGGCGATCATCGATCAATTCGAAACCAGCGTGATGCCGCTGTTCGCGGCCGGCACCATCGAACCGCTGATCAGCGCCCGCTTCCCGCTGAAGGACGCCGCGGAGGCCCACAGGTTAATGGAACAGGGCGGCCATTTCGGCAAGATAATCCTCTCCAACCAGGAT
>JAOTUD010000546.1 GCA_029864065.1 Gammaproteobacteria bacterium
ATGGGAAGACACCTGATAACTGAGGTGTCGTAACAGGCTTTGCAATAGCGCCAGGCTCCCGGCCTGGCGCGCTATTTCCCGCGAGGCGATTCTGTCCAGTTACCGCAGAAGACGCATCATCCGTAGCGCTGATCGACGGGCTAATGCTGTTCAATCTCTGCGACCCCCGCGGTCTCCGCGCCTCCGCGAGAGACTTCTCCAGTCGACTTTCCAGTTAGAGCCAGCGCCTGACGCGGCGCTTGTATTCCAGGTAGGTTTCGCCGAACTTGGCCTCGAGATAAGCCTCTTCGCGTCTGATCACGAGACTTTGCAGCAGGAGATTCAACGGCGCGGCGCTGGCGACGACCCACCAGCTATTCAGTACTAAACCGGTGCCGATCGTGGCGATGCAGAAAGCCAGGTAAATCGGGTTGCGGCTGAAACGATATATACCGGTTTGAATGATCGTCGTGGTCGGATGCCAGGGCTCGACATGGGTTTTTGCACTGATAAAGTGCGCCAGGGCAATGACGGCGAGCAGCATCGCGAGCGCGATCACGGCGGCACCGCTCAACCACGGCGCGCCGCGTTCGATGATCGGCAACGGACTGATCCAGTCGACCAGCGCGGCGACGCCCGCCACGGCGAGCACCAGCAGCGGCGGTGGAAATTTAAGTTCGGGGCCGTTTATATCCTCGGCTGTCATGCCGGGGATTTTACCTGATATCAGCTGCCCCTGGGACGGCCTTTGGGCAACTGGCTGGCGCGGCGTCCGCTCAGCTTCTCGATTTTATGCGCGAACTTGCAGTCACCGAGCGCCCATCCCTTCAGCGTCGCCTCGGTGATCATCTTTACCGTATTCTTGTCGATTTTTTGCTTGAACAGCGCCCGGTACGCTTGCGCACGCTGCGCGGCGCTGCCCCCGAGTTTGAGGTATTCGCGGTGCGCGCTGATCATTTCGTCGGTTTTGCCCAGCGCGTTGTGGGCATAACTGCTCCAGGTGTAATCGGCAGGCTTCTTGACGAGCCCCGAACGCACCGGGTTGAGCTCGATATAGCGGCTGCACAGCAGCAGGTATTTTCGCTCGTCGACCACCGTGGCACGGTAGCGTCCTTCCCATAGCGTGCCGACGCCGTCGTAGCTTTCGTTGAAGTACTGGACGTAATTGCGGCCGATCGACTGCACGGTCCTGGCGATGCTGTCATCGTGTCCGGGGGTTGCCAGGAAGTGCACGTGATCGGGCATCAGTACATAGGCGTGAATCTTGAGCCCATAGTTGTACGACGCCGCATCCAGGCAGTCGTGGAAATACTGGTAGTCCTGCTTATCGTAGAATATCTGTAGCCCATCGCGTCCCTGCAGAATGATATGCTGTAACTGACTTATTATTGTGTATCTTGGTAATCTGGCCATGTAAATGCTCGGTAACTGCCAAACGAGTGAATTGTACCAAGAATGTACCTCTGTTCCCCAATTGTAAAAAACAATGATAAGTTTCGATTCGAGACCTTTAAATATGGTCCCGGGGTACCGCTATTTCCTCCCATTCGCGCTCGTGGACGAGGTCCTCGCCTTCGTAAGCCCGCACCTTCGCCTTGATGAAGAAGTTGTCGGCGTCGCAGCGGAATTTGCTCTCCGACTCGGTCCGGATCGACCATTCGCCGCGCCCCATCCAGCAGGTGTAGCGGCTCGAAGAGCGATAGCTCAACGGGTCGTCGGCCGCGATCGTCCAGCGCTCGTCGTGCCGGTGGCGGGTGCGCATGCCGTGCCCCGGCACCTCGATTTCGCCGCTGTCGTCGATGATCCGGTAGTGCGATTCGCCGGTCTGAAAATTGCGCTCTATCCAGCGCCGGCTGAGTTCCGGTTCGAGTTTCCGATACTCGGGCAGGGGATTCTCGTCCTCCGGTTCAGCCTGCTGGTAAGCGTCGACACCGGCGCGAACCGGCAGCGCGATAAACGCATCCGGGCCGAGATTGATCGTCAGTGAAACATTTTCGGGCGGCGGCATTATCATCGGCCAGTAACTGCTCGAAATCGAAACCCGCATCTTGTGGCCGCGCATAAAGCGGTAGCCGCATTCGTTGAGTTCGATTTCGATCGATTCCGTTTTTCCGGGCGTCATCGGCTCGGGATGCTCGTTGCCGTTGCGATGCGCGAGGTTTAGCACGCCCCAGCTTACCCTCGAGACCTCGCCCGTCGGGTGTATGTCGTTGAGCCGCACCGCGATATTGCCGAGCGGCTTGTCGATCGACACCTTGAGCCGGAGCCTGGGGCGTCCCAGGATCTCGATCGGCTGGTGCAATTTTCCGCTATCGAAGACCAGCGAACCGGAATCGTCGCGGCGCTGGTCGGAAGGCATTTCGCCGTCCGGCTTGAGCGGGAAGAACTCGCCGCAGCTGCTGCCGCAGTCGTGCGGGGACGCCAAAGATTTGACTCTGGTTTGGCCCGGGATATCGAGCAGCTGGCGATTGGACGCGAGGTAGTAGTGACGCTCACGGGTTTCGGGGGCCGGCAGGACAGCCTCCGCGACCCAGCGGCCGGGATCTCGTTCGCGGCGCAGCAAGGGCTTGGCGTTCTCGAGAATGTAGGCCCGGTAAGCGGGGAGTTTTTCGACGCCATTGTCGATACCTTTCAACCACTTATCCCACCATCGAATGGCCTCGCCGAGAAAATCGATGCGAGGTTTCGGCAGCGCAAAATGTGGATATTTGTGAATCCAGGGGCCGTTTATCGCTTTCGCGTTGGCGAGATTG
>JAOTUD010000548.1 GCA_029864065.1 Gammaproteobacteria bacterium
CCCGAACCACAAAAAAAAGCCGGCTCGAGCCGGCTTTCCGATACCTGGCTTTGATACCCTGCTATTTCAGGCTGCCGATGTAATCGGCGAGATTCTTGATATCCGCATCGTTCAATCCCGCGGTCATCGCGTTCATGACCGGATTTTTTCGGGCCCCGCTGCGAAACTCAGTCAGATTCTGGCGAATGAATTCCGCGCTCCTGCCCTTCAGCGACGGATAGGTCGTTACCACGCTGACGCCGCCGGCGCCATGGCAACCGATACATCCCCTGGCCGCGTAGGTGGATCGACCCGCATCAGCATCCGCCCACGCGGCATTGCCGAAGGTCATCGCCGCGGCGAGGCAGAAGATGGGTACCAATCTCATAAAGCCGAGCTCCCAGGTGGTAAAATTGACATCGCCAATAGATAATGGCGCCTCCAGAACCGCGCCATTGTTGCAAAGCCATATGTCGATGTAAAGCTGCGGTTAGCTTAACAAACCGGGCTGAATCCGTGCTTAATAACCTCGAAGAATATAATCGAAAAATCCGCCAGGACCTGTTAATCGAATTCCGCGGACTCGAGCTTTACACCACCTGGGGCCTGTTTTCTCCGCGCGCCATCGATGACGGCTCGCGCCTGCTGCTCGATCACCTCGAACTGGACGAAGCTGACGATTGCCTCGATCTCGGCTGCGGCTACGGCGTGCTCGGCCTCAGCATGGCGAGATCCGCGCCGCGTGGACACACGCTGATGGTCGACAAGGATTTTGTCGCCGTCGACTACGCCGAGCGCAACCGCGTCCACAACCGCATCGAAAACGCGAGCAGCCTGCTCAGCAACGGATTCGACCAGGTACCCCGGCAACAGTTCGACGTGATCGTGTCGAATATTCCCGCCAAGGTCGGCAAGGAGATGCTGTACATTTACCTGTTCGACGCGCTCGACTACCTGAAGCCGGGCGGGTCCTTCTACATCGTTACGATTACCGGCCTGCGGCAATTCTTCAAGCGCGGCTTCAACGAGGTCTTCGGCCACTACGAGAAAATCAAGCAGGGCAAGACCTACACCGTCGCGCGCGGCATAAGGCAATAGCAAGGTTTGCGTCTTCGATATGGTTAAAATACACAGGACTCGCGTTGACAGGGCCTGCACAGTCGCGCCACCCGGTGCAGGTTTACCGGTTCGACACAAGACCGGTAAACTCGCCGGTCGCGACCACCGACTGCGGTAATGGTCAGTCAGCGGTGGTCGGGCGATACGCGGCGCCTCGGAATCGCCAGCGCCATCGCGATAACCGCGATCGGAACCTGTTACGTCGCTGTCATCGCGTCGTGGCTTTTCGTCGAGGCGACGCCGCGGGAACCCATCGGCGATCCTTATCTCGCCGCCATGGAAATCCTGACGATGTTGTCCGCCCTCGCACTGATCGGGCTTCTCATCGCGATACGGTGATTTGTCAGCGAACGACGCGAGGCCTACGCGCTTGCGGCGCTATCGTTCGGGATTCCGGGGGCCGGCCTGACGATGGCCGTGCATTTCGTCCAACTGACCGCGATTCGACAACTTTGGCTTGCCGGACAAATTCCCGATTATCGATTAATCTGGCCGTCGCCGCTGTTTGCGCTCGAGTACTTCGCCTGGGAACCTGCTGATCGGCCTGGCGATGGTCTGCATCGGACTGGCGCTGTCCGGCACCCCGGGCGCCAGCGCCACGATCAGAGCCTTCGTCTTCGGCGGAGCACTGTGCCTGGTGGGCATGGCCGGTCCGCTGTCGGGCTGGATGGCGTGGCAGAATGTCGCTTTGCTGGGCTACGGGATCGTGCTCCCGGTGGCGGGCTTCCTGGCAGCGCGCCTGTTTCTGGCAACGCCATCATCCGCGCAGGACTGAGGTATCAACCAACGCCAGGGCGCATCAATAATCGCGGTAGGCGCGGTAAATCTTCGCGTTATTTTCCCGGTCGATGGAGTAGACGTTGAAATCTTGTTGCGGAGCTCCCGGGGTATCCATCCCGGGGGTTCCGGAAGGCATCCCCGGTACCGTCAGTAAACGTATATCGGACTGTTCCGCGAGCACGCGCTTGATGTCCTGGGCGGGGACATGACCCTCGATGACGACGCCGTTGACGACCGCGGTATGGCAGGAGGCCGCCTGCGTCGGTACGTCGAACTGCAGCTTGAACTTGTTTACATCGTCGACGCTAACATCGGCGACGCTGAAATTATGCGCCTGCAGATGCTCGATCCAGCCCTTGCAGCAGCCACAGGTTGCGCTTCGATATACCGTGATTTCGTAACGATCGTCGGTCCTGCCCTCGAGCCAGGCGGGATTTGCGGCCCAGGCGGACGAGAAAGACAGGAGAATAATTAAACCGGTAACTCTAAAATATGACATCAATCTGACCTGTTGAAAATTAATCAATCAATACCTGCCCGATAATAGCATCGATTCGCGTTAATCCAGATACCCGGCGCTTGCCTGCCGGCCAATCACCTGGAGCCGAGAATACGGCGAACGTTCTCGAGTAAGCCGAGCGCGTCGTCGAGCGCTTCGCCGAGGCAGTTTACATGCCCCATTTTTCGGCCCGGGCGAGCCTCGGCCTTGCCATAAAGGTGCAGCTTCGCGTGTTCGAACTCGAGAATCTTATCCCACGCCGGAACACCCCCTTTAGGCCAGATATCCCCCAGGAGGTTCCACATCGCGACCGGCGTATGCAGCCGGCAGGATCCTGCCGGCAGGCCGCAAACC
>JAOTUD010000547.1 GCA_029864065.1 Gammaproteobacteria bacterium
CGAGCACATCGCGTTTACCGCCGAGGGTTCGATCAAGAAGCTGGTGGTCGAGATTGCCTGACCGGCAGCCCAAAATCGAACCGTACCGAATCGCGGCAACCTCGCGTAAGGTCGGATATCAGGTTGGGGATCACCCGGCAGATTACCCCGGGGGTGGCCTGCGAGCAGAACGAGGCGCTCGCAAGGTGCGGCATCGGCAACGCCGGCCTGGTCGCTGTTTCGAACCAGGAGAATATCAGTCGGCTGCTCCGGCATAGCCGCTGCCAATCGCCGACAGCGGTAAATCGAGATCGAGTTCGGGCACCTGGCGCGCGACCCAGGCGGTAAAGGTATTGCTGTTTGGTCCCGGGAAGGCCTTGTAGGTCTGTCGCCACGGGTAGGCCCGTGCGGCCGCGTCGACCGCATCGATCAGGGCATCCACCTGCGGACCCTGGTGCGCCTTGAGCAGCCGCGGCCGGGCGCCGTACCAGTGACGATCCGGTATATCGCGGTTTATGCCGAGCACCGTTCGACCGTAATAACCGCGCCAGCCAACCACGTCGTACAGGGTGTAATAGTCTTCATTACTGCGCTTCGCGGCGATCCAGGTGTGTATCGCAAACCAGCCGCGCCAACCCCAGGCGTCGGCGCCGTAAACGTGCAGCACCGCGTCGCTGGTATCCGCGGGATTCGGCGCGATACCCGCGGAATCCCGGCTCGCGCTGCGCCAGTCGCCGCGCGAGCTGAAGCCAAGGCCGATGCTGCCCAGCAGCAGCAGGATCAGGGTCAGCGCCAGTATCGGTTTCAGGTAATCCATTCGGCTATAGTTTCCCAAATCGACATAAAGTTCAATCGCGCGGCGACACGACCAATCCGCGATCCCCGTTTTCCGCTCGTATCCATCATATTGCCGACAAATAAACCGGGGGCCTGTTTCTGGATAATTGCAGGCGGCGATGGAATGAGCGGTGATATCTGTAACGGAACATTTCGATCACGATACCGGGGAGGAAAAATGAGCATCAGCGTCGAAAAGCTGATGGTCAGATCGGTCGTCATCGCGCAGCCGCATCAAAGCGTCGAGCATGTACGCAACATGCTGGGGAAGAATTCGCTCAGCGCCGGGCCGGTAGTCGACAGCGAAGGCCACCCGGTGGGTATCGTATCGACGACCGGCCCGGTGCAGGAGCTGAAACCCGGCGCGCCGATCAGCCAGATCATGACCGAGCAGGTTTAAGCGGTATCGTAGTCCGACGATACCCGAGTTACCGCGCGCGTGATGCGCAACCACCACATCCACCGGGTGGTCGTGACGCACGAGCAAAAGATCGTCGGCATGCAGAGCGCTTTCGATTTGCGCAAACTCGTCGAAGACCACGGTTACGTGGCCAAAAACGCGCCGACGCCGTCAAAGCGCAGGGGCGGCAAACGCCGCTAGCGCCGGCGGCGCAAAGCTGCCATGCTTTCATTCTCGATAAGCGGCTCATAACAGGAGCCCTTGGTACGCGGGGCTATTTAAAATAAAGGGGAGAAGTCATGGGTATTAGAACAACCAGTGGTTTGGGGCAGCTGTATGCATCGGTACTCGATACGGTTGGAAATACGCCGGTCATCCGGCTGAATCGGATCGCACCGGATCACGTCACCGTATACGTCAAGGCCGAGGCGTTCAATCCTGCCGCATCGGTCAAGGACAGGCTGGCGCTGAATATCATCGAAGCGGCGGAGCGCGATGGCAAGCTGCAGCCGGGACAAACCGTGGTCGAGGCGACCAGCGGCAATACCGGCGTCGGACTTGCCATGGTCTGCGCCGCCAAGGGTTACCCGCTGGTGGTGACGATGGCGGACAGTTTTTCGATCGAACGGCGCAAGCTGATGCGCTTTTTCGGCGCCAAAGTGGTGCTGACGCCGCGCGCCGAAAAGGGTTACGGTATGTACCGCAAGGCCAGGGAACTGGCGGATGCCAACGGCTGGTTCCTGGCGCGGCAGTTCGAAACCAGCGCCAACGCGGATATTCACGAATCGACCACCGGTTCCGAGATCGTGGCCGATTTCAAGGGCGAGCGCCTCGATTATTTCGTAACCGGGTACGGCACCGGTGGCACGGCGTCCGGGGTTGGCCGCGTGCTGCGCCGCGAACGGCCGGAAACACGGATTATCCTGACCGAGCCGGCTAACGCCGCGATTGTCGCTTCGGGGCACGTGCAGGCCCGCAGCGACGACGGCGCGCCCGCCGAAAGCCACCCCGCCTTCGAACCGCACCCGATCCAGGGCTGGACGCCGGATTTCATCCCGCTGGTGCTGCAGGAGGCAATCGACAATCACTACTACGACGACCTGGTACCGGTTGCCGGATCGGATGGCATGCAATGGGCGCGGCGCCTGGCCTGCGAGGAAGGCATACTGACCGGCGTTTCCGGGGGATCGACCGTCGCGGTCGCGATGCAGGTAGCCGAAACCGCGGAGCCGGGATCGGTGCTGCTGGCGATGCTGCCGGATACCGGCGAGCGCTACCTGTCGACACCCCTGTTCGAGCATATCGAGGCGGAAATGTCGGAACAGGAAGTGGCGCTGTCGAAGTCGACACCGGGCTACCAGATGCCCTGAGTCGTGACTTTAACGCGGGGACAGTTTACTTATATGTATCGAAGGTTTGGCATTTAAGTAAACTGTCCCCGCAATTAAATTTAATTGTAGGTAGGAGCCAGCAGCCGTTTGCGATCGCTACCGACGCCTGATTTATTGAAGCTTG
>JAOTUD010000549.1 GCA_029864065.1 Gammaproteobacteria bacterium
TGATCGTGCTGGCGCGTATCGCGCGCATGCGAAAGAACAGTTGATCCGACATCTGCGTGATCAGTTCCGATTTCCCGAGACGAATAATGGTCTGGTGAAAATCGATATTGGTGTCCGAATATTCGTCGATATGCGCGCGCGCTTCCTCGCCGTCGAAGGTTGCGAATTTTGCGCGCAACTCGGCGATTTCCGCGTCGCTGGCGCGGCTCGTGGCAAGCCGTGCGGCCATGCTTTCGAGCGCCGCCCAGACATCGACGATATCGAGAATTTCGCGCTTGGTCTTGCGTACCAAGAAGGTGCCGCGGCGCGCGATATTCTGTACCAGGCCCTCCTGCTCGAGCCGGGACATCGCCTCGCGCACCGGTGTCCGGCTGACGCCGAGTTGCTCGCCGAGCGCGCGTTCGTCGAGCCTGATCGGCTCCTGGCTCGAGTAAATATCCATATGGCCGATCAAATCCTTGAGCGCCTCGTAGGCACGCGTCTTGAGCGCCTTCGACGGTTCCAGCGGTACGATGCGGTTGACGCTCATGACGCCGTCTCGGCTGCAATATCTGGACGCGGCTGGCACAAGGTACGATCGTCCTCTACTGCTCGGCTGCCCGGGGTCCCCGCAGCTTGACGTAGGCGAGCTTGAACAACGGCAGGAACAGCAGGATCAGCGCGACGACCATGATCGGCCCGGCATAGGTGCGGGTAAAGAAAATCGAAAACTCCCCGTCGCTGATGATCAGCGACTGGCGCAGCGCCGGCTCGGCCAGCGGCCCGAGAACAATTGCCAGCACCGCGGGCGCGAGCGGGTAATCGAGCTTACGCATCAGGTAGCCGACGATGCCGAACACCAGCATCATCCAGACGTCGTGCATGTCCTGGGTCGGCGCGTAGCCGCCAATCAGGCACAGCGTGAAGATGATCGGCGCGAGGATCGTAAACGGCGTCTTCAGGACCTTGATGAACACCGGGATGAAGGCGATATTGATCAGCACCGCGAACAGGTTGGCGGCGTAGAGCGACGCGATCAGTCCCCAGACGAATTCGCTGTGGTCGACGAACAGGCGCGGACCCGGTTCAAGGCCCCAGATGACCATGCCGCCCAGCAGTATCGCGGTGGTCGGCGATCCGGGAATACCGAGGGTCAGCATCGGCAGCATCGAGCCGGTGCTGGCCGCGTTGTTGGCCGCCTCCGGCGCGCAAACGCCCTCGAGCGCGCCCTTGCCGAACTTGTCCGGATCTTTGGAAATCTGCTTGGCGAGACCGTAAGCCATTAGCGAACCCGGCGTCGCGCCCGCGGCCGGCAGGATGCCGACAAAATAGCCCAGGACGGATCCCAGGACGGTTGCCTTCCAGGTGACCAGAATTTCCCTCAACGCGGCAATCGTGCGCTGCACCGAGACGGTTGCGCTGGAAAGCATGCTCTTGCCGCCGCCGAGCGCATGTTCCTCAACGGTCCACAGCATCTCGCCGATGCCGTAGATGCCGATCGCGAGCACCAGGAAATTGACCCCGTGCAGGAATCCGGTGATGTCCCATAACACCAGGCGGGGCTCGCCGGAAATAATGTCGAAGCCAACAGCGCTCAGCACCAGCCCGATACAGATCGAGAACAGGGTCTTGAAAATGTCGTCGCCGCCGAGACCGACGAAGGTCGCGAAAGCCAGCATCATCAGCGCGAATTCTTCCGGGGCGCCGAACACCAGCGCGACGTGGGCGAGCGGCGGGGCGAAAAAGGTGAACAGCACGACCGAGATGCTGCCGCCGACAAACGACGCTACCGCGGCGCCGATCAGCGCCTTGTCGGCCAAGCCCTGCTTGGCCAGCGGTCGGCCGTCGAAGGTAGTCGCTACCGCGGTCGACGCACCGGGTATGCCGAGCATGATCGACGAAATCGCGCCACCGTACATGGCGCCGTAATAAATCGCGGCAAGAAAAATGATCGCGCCGGTGGGAGGCACCAGGAAGGTCAACGGCAGCAGGATGGCAACCCCGTTGACCGATCCGAGACCCGGCATCGCGCCGATGAACAGACCTAGCGCGCAACCCAGGATGATCAGCCCGAAATTCAGCGGCTCGAACACAATGGTGAAACCCTGGCCCAGGTTTACTAGTATGTCTAACATGATGCTGCCTCTTTATTCAAAACCCGGTTTTTCGGATGCGTCTACATTAGTAACTTGTAAATGGGATAGAACAGGGGTTCGGTAATGCCCTTCGGCAATATAATTTTCAGAATGATTTCGAAGAAATAGAAAGTAACCACCGGAATCGCGACCGCCAGGGTCGCGGTGAGCCTCCATGAGTGCTTGCCCATAAAACGGAGGTAGAAAAGCAGGAACAGCGGCAAGGCGCCGTAAACCCCGATGAACGAGAACAGGGCCACCGTTACCACCAGTGCCCCCGCGACCGCGGCGACATCCACCAGCACGTGCGGTTGTATATAGACCTTGGTTGACGTAGCTACGGCGCCGTGCTTGCGGAACCAGTTGAACAGGATACCGCCGCATGAAATCAGCATGATGGACGACAGCCAGAACGGCCAGGTGCCGCCGCCGGGCCCCGACCCCCTGATCCAGCCGATCGGTAACTCGGTACTCTTAACCATCAGGTAGATAGAGAAGGCCCCCATCACGATTGCCATTAGCAATTCCGCAGTTCTGACTGTCATGATGGCGCCCCCCTATCTACGCTGAATGGATTGAACGAACAGACCTATTTGATAGCACCCATGTTCTTGAG
>JAOTUD010000550.1 GCA_029864065.1 Gammaproteobacteria bacterium
TCCTGCCAGCCCGGCATTTCGATATAGACCGGCTCGCAGGCGGCGAAGTTCTCGGCCCCGATCGGCGGTATCGTGATTTCATCGCCGCGGTATTTATAGGCCACGGCCAGCCTGATCGTTTCGAGCCCGTCGAGCACGTCCAGCTTGGTGATGCACAGGCCGCTGACCGAATTGATACTGAACGACCGTTTCAACGCCACCAGGTCGAGCCAGCCGCAGCGGCGTTTGCGCCCGGTGGTGGCGCCGAACTCGTGCCCGCGGTCGCCCATGTGCTGCCCGCAGGCATCGTCCAGCTCGGTCGGGAACGGGCCCGCGCCGACGCGCGTGGTGTAGGCCTTGACGATGCCGAGGATATAGTCGATGTCGCGCGGTCCGACCCCGGAACCCGCCGCCGCGCCGCCCGCGGTAGTCGTCGACGAGGTCACGAAGGGATAGGTGCCGTGATCGATATCGAGCAGCGCGCCCTGCGCGCCTTCGAACATGATCGGGGCTCCCTGACGGATCAGGTCGTGCAGGATGGCGGTGACGTCGCCGACCATGTCGCGTATCCGTTGTGCATGCCCCAGGGCTTCATCGAGCATCTGCTGGTAATCGAGCGGCTTTTGTTTGAAATAATGTTCGAGCGTGAAGTTGTGATACTCGAGCACCTCGGCGAGGCGCGCCGCGAAGTGCCGTTCGTGCATCAATTCGCCGAGGCGGATACCGCGCCGGGAGGCCTTGTCTTCATAGCTCGGACCTATGCCCCGCCCGGTGGTGCCGATCGCCTTGCTGCCGCGAGCACTTTCGCGCGCCAGGTCCAGCGCGACGTGGTAAGGCAGGATCAACGGGCAGGCTTCGCTGATCACGATACGCTCACGCGCCGGGACGCCGCTGGCTTCGAGTTGTCCCAGCTCTTGCAGCAGCGCCTCGGGGGACAGCACCACGCCGTTGCCGATCAGGCACTGGACGTTGCCATGCAAAACCCCGGACGGAATCAGGTGCAATACGGTCTTTTCCCCATCGATGACCAGCGTGTGCCCGGCGTTGTGCCCGCCCTGGAATCGCACCACCGCGCGCGCGCGATCGGTGAGCAGATCAACGATCTTGCCCTTGCCCTCGTCGCCCCACTGGGTACCGATTACAACGACTGTTTTTGCCATGTGTTATTTAACCTCTTTGATTACCCAGGTGCCCTGTTCGAGCACCGCTTCGCGGTCGCACTGCTGGTCGGCGGCCTTGCCCCTGCCCCGCGTCAGATCGATGACGACTCGCTCGCCCTCGGCGCGCAAACGTTCGATGAGGCCGGCGAGCGCCGGATCATCGTGATCGGGGGCCAGGATACCGGACTGGATTTGGCCAGTCAGGCCGCGCAACTGGTAAAGATTCAGCAAGTCGGCGCTGAATCCGGTGGCCGGCCTGGCATTACCGAAGACCTTGCCGACATCGTCATAGCGTCCGCCGCGCGCAATTTCCCGGCCCTGGCCCGGCAGGAAAGCCGCAAACACCAGCCCGGTGTGGTAACTGTAACCGCGCAGTTCCGACAGGTCGCAGTGAATCAGGGTATCGGGGTATTTTTGCTGCAGCGAGCGCACCACGCTGGCCATCGCGTCCAGGGTCGTGAACAGGTCGTCGGTAGCGTCGCTGTAGAGCCGGCGGGCCTCGTCTATCACCGACGCGTCGCCGTTCAACAGGGCCAGCTGGTAAAACTGCTCCCGCTGATGATCGTCGAGCGGTAACTGCTGCAGGTATACCTGCAAATCGGGGATCGACTTGCGTTGCAACATGTCGAACAAGCGGTTTTCCTGCTCGTGGTCGAGCCCGGTATTTTTTACCAGGCTGCGGAAAATGCCGACGTGGCCGATATCGAGCGACATGTCCTTGAGCCCGACCGCGTGCAGGGTCGCAACCATGAGGCTGACTACCTCGACGTCGGCGCCGATCGCGTCGCTGCCGAATATTTCGGCGCCGATCTGTAACGGGGTCCTGCTGGAATTGATGCCGTCGCCGATCGCGTGCAGCAAATGCCCGCAATAGCACAGCCGCGTGACGCGGTGATGGCGCGCGTCGTCGGCCAGCAGGTGCGCATCGATGCGTGCCACCTGGGGCGTCATGTCCGAGCGCACGCCCATCTGCTTGCCCGACAGCTGGTCGACGAGGGCGAAAGTCCTGGTATCGAGCGAGTGCGCGGTGCCGGTCAGCAGTGAATCCATGTATTCGATCATCGCCGGCATGACCAGGTCGTAGCCCCAGCGATGGAATATATCGAGTATTTCGTGACGCAACGATTCGACCGCCAGCGCGTCCGGCGGCAGCGTTTCCTGCACCCCGTCCGGCAATAACCAGCGCCTGTTCGATTTTTCAGTCACGTTTAGCTGCGCACGAAGTAGAGAAAGACAAGGCCCATTATTACCAGCACGAGACCCACATTCCTGAGCGTCTGTTCCGGCATCGCCGCCATCTGTGTAACCATGTTTTTATAGCCCCTGGGACTGATAAAGGGTATCAATCCTTCGAGGACCATTACCAGCGCCAGCGCCGCCCAGAAATCTGCCCAGTTCATAATCCTCTCACAAAAAACGGGCGCACCCTGTCGCCCGTTCCTGGTTGTACGCTGTTTCCCCGCTTACCGCGTCGCTTTTGAATCCTTGAAATACTTGAAAAAATCGGAGTCCGGGCTTAGCAGGATTATGTCCTGGTTGTTGCCAAAACTCGCATCATAGGCCTTCAGGCTGCGGTAGAACGAGTA
>JAOTUD010000619.1 GCA_029864065.1 Gammaproteobacteria bacterium
AAATTCAACCGGCAATGAAGAGCGGCCTGATCGACGCAGCCGAATTCAACAACCCGACTTCGGACAAGGACTTCGGCATGCAGGACGTTTCCAAGCATTACCACCTGGCGAGTTTCCACCAGTCACAGGAATGTTTCGAAATTATCTACAACAAGAGGCGTTTCGACAAGCTGGCGAAGGAGCATCAGGCGATTCTGGAATACGCTTCCGAAGCCGCATCGGCGGATATGGCGTGGAAGGCGATGGAGCGTTACTCACAGGATCTGGTAACGCTGAAGGAAAAGCACGGTGTAAACGTATACCGTACGCCCGACAGTGTCATGAACGATCAGCTCAAGGCCTGGGATACCATTGTCGAGAAGTTCAACAAGTCCGATCCTTTCTTCAAGAAGGTAATCGATTCGCAGATGGCCTGGGCCAAGCGTCACGGAGCCTATGCTTTGAATAATGCGCCAAACTACCAGGGTGCCTACGAGCATTACTTTGGCAAGCTGTAACAGGCAAAAAAGCTAGTCGGCAAGGGCGGTATTATTTAATACCGCCCTCGCTTTTTGTGTATCAAACTCGTGATTGACACCCTGGTGACATGCCATGATGACTCGCATTCTTCACTTTATCGATAGCCTGAGCGCCTGGTCCGGCAAGGCTTTCGCCTGGTGTATCGTAATCCTGACCTTTTCCACCTGCTACGAAGTATTCATGCGCTACGTGCTTAATTCGCCAACGGTGTGGGCTTTCGATATGAGCGTGCAAATGTACGGCGCGCTATTCATGATGAGCGGGGCCTACGCGTTATCGCAGGATGCGCACGTGCGTGGCGACGTCGTCTATCGGCTGCTAAAGATCAAAACCCAGGCCAAGATCGATCTGACGCTTTATATCCTGTTTCTGATGCCCGGTGCGCTAGCATTGATCTACTACGGATACGGTTTTGCCGCCGATTCCTGGTTTTACAAGGAGGTGAGCTGGAGCAGTCCGTCGCGAATTCAAATCTATTTCTTCAAAACCCTGATACCCGTTTCCGGCACGCTGGTCTTACTGCAGGGTATCGCCGAGGCCGTGCGCTGCGTCATCTGCATCAAAACCGGGGCCTGGCCGGCCCGGCTGCACGATGTACAGGAAACCGAAACCATGCTGATGAACGAACAGGAAGATTTGCGCAAACTGGAGGAAGAAGGTCATGTCTGATCCAGTCATCGCGGTTTTCATGCTCGGCCTGTTCATCTTCATGGTGATGCTGGGCTTTCCGATTGCCTTTACCCTGATCGCGATGGGCCTCGGCTTTGGCTACTACGCCTACTACGACCCCGAACGCATGCAGACCATATTCGATAATCGAATCTTCGACCTGTTCGTGCAAAATACTTTTTCGGTCATGTCCAACGACGTACTGGTGGCCGTCCCACTCTTCTTATTCATGGGCTATGTGGTCGAACGGGCCAACATAGTCAATCGTCTGTTTTTCAGCATCCAGCTGGCCGCGCGTCACCTGCCGGGTTCGATGGCGGTCGCGGCGCTGTTTACCTGCGCCATATTCGCAACCGCTTCAGGCATCATCGGCGCGGTCGTTACGCTGATGGGTATGCTCGCGTTCCCGGCCATGTTGAAAGCCAATTACGACGAGAGTTTCGCGGCCGGCGTAATCTGTGCCGGTGGCTGTCTCGGCATCCTGATACCGCCGTCGATCATGCTCATCGTCTACTCGGCGATCGCGGAAATATCGCCACTGCGTCTCTATGCCGCCGCCATGTTCCCCGGCCTGCTGCTGGCCGGACTGTACATGGTCTATGTGGTTGGGAGAGCTACCTTAAATCCGAGCCTGGCGCCAAAGCCGAAAGAGGAGGAGGTTCCGTCCTTCGGCAGGATTGCCTGGGAACTAATCACCTCGTTTGTTCCCCTGGCACTGTTGATCATGAGTGTGCTCGGCGCCATTTTGATGGGTCTGGCTACACCGGCAGAGGCTGCGGGTGTGGGTGCATTTGGTGGACTCTTCCTGGCGGTTTGCTATCGCGCGCTAAGCTGGGAACGATTAAAGCAGGCGGTTTACCTGACCGCGAAAACCTCGGCTATGGTGTGCTGGCTGTTCGTGGGCTCGTGGACTTTCGCCTCGGTGTTCTCCTACCTCGGTGGTCACGAGTTGATCAACGAATGGGTGCTCTCTCTTGAACTGGGAACGGTTGGATTTCTGATACTCGCACAAACCATTATTTTTCTGCTGGGATGGCCGCTGGAGTGGACCGAAATTATCATCATATTCGTGCCCATCTTCCTGCCGATGCTGGAAACCTTCAATGTCGAACCGCTGTTTTTCGGCATTCTCGTGGCGCTGAATCTGCAGACCTCGTTCCTGACACCGCCGATGGCGATGGCTGCCTATTACCTGAAGGGCGTG
>JAOTUD010000043.1 GCA_029864065.1 Gammaproteobacteria bacterium
AAAGTGGGCCGAAGATACCGGGCATGCAGCCGCCGCCGAACGAGGGCGATATGACCGAGCAAGATCAGGCGAAGCTCGACCAGGATTTCAAGAAGGATCAGGCCGTACTGGAGCAAAAAGAGCGCCAGATGCAGTGGGATATCGAGAAATTCTACGCGGAAATGGAAAACAAGGCCGAGGAGCGCCTTTTGAAAAAGGAAATTTCGCAGCAGCAGTATGAGGAAAAAATGAAGCGCATCGACACCGACCGCCAGAATAAGGTCGATGAAATGCGTATGAAAATTCAAACCGGACAGCAGGGGATCTGATGAGTGACGAGCGCCAGGAAGTATCACAGGAACAGTTTGAGGTAATCAAGGCTGTTCTGGGGGCGGACGCGGAGACGTTCAAACGCACGAAGGTGGGCCAGTATATCTACGGTCGCATCGCTAACGAGGAGGAGCAGCTTATCGAGGAATTGATTGCAGCTGACCCCGAAGACGCAAAACTGCAGCGTGAGCTGAGAAACGAGATTTATAAGCGCCGCACTTTGCCGATATTTATCGAAGAAGCAATTCAGTCTGGTCACGCCGCGCAGCGGAACCTTGAACAGATGGAATCCAGTCAGCAAGATTATTAACGAGGCAGTCATGACCAAAGAAACCGAAGTAGAAGCAGCACCTGAACCCAATATGGTATCCAGCGAACGTCCGGACGATACCGAAATTGTTGAAACCGTCGAAGTCGAGGCCCCGCCCGAAGAGCGACCCGATATCGAGGATGTTATTTCCAGCCAGGAAGACCCGCGCGCGGCGATCTACGCCCGCCAGAAAGAGAAGCGCGAGGCGGAAATTGCGTCTCAAACCGGCGGATTCGGCGAAGAAACCGAAGAAACTGACGAAATTGCTGTTGAAAGTGAGGAGTCGGAGGCTATAATCGAACCAGAACCGGAATCACAGTCTGCTACCCCTCCCGATGTGGATGAAATGGTTACGGTGAAGATCCTGGGAGATCCTCGGCAGGTGCCAAAGTCGAAGATCGATGCCGCAGGCGGAATCGAGAATTACCAGATTCGCATTGCAGCCCAGGAGCAGATGGAGCGTAACGCGCATGAGCGCGCCGCTCTCGAAGCAAGGCAAGCAGCACTCGACGAACGGGAACGTCGACTGTCTGAGGCACAGGCCGAGATACCCGCAATGGATTCTCAGGAAGGCCAAACTCCCGATCGATCTACCCCTACGGATGGTCAAAACCTTGAAGAAATGGCACGGCGCTATCAGGAGGCCGTGTATGACGATGCTGACGAAGCACCCTCAATCCTCGCTCGTATGATCGCGACAGCGGCCAAGACCGGGCAAACTTTCGACGCCACCGCGCTTCGGAAGCAGGTAAAGGAGGACGTGATCGCCGAACAACGTCAGGCCAGAATCGTAAAGGCGGGACGCGCCCTGATCGAAGCCCACCCTGAACTGCAAGCCGGAAGCTCCCAATTTGATCCGCGCATGTACAACGCAATCGATGATGAAACAGTAGTTGTCGAACGCGAACATGGCGACTGGGACCCCGAGCAGGTGGTTCAAGAGGCATACGAACGAATCCAGAAATGGAAAGGCACCCCCCAACCCGAGACGATGAGCGAAAAGCAGGCCGCGAAAAGAGCAATGACTCGTCCGAGGGTAGGAACGCAGCGGTATGTACCGCCACCCCCACCTCCGAGACAAACGAATTCAGACTACGTTGCACAAGAAAGAAAGCGGCGCGGCCTGGAATAACTTAATTTGTTATAGGAGCAAAATTCAATGGCTGGTCAAGTTTGGGAAACCAATACGGCTGGCGGCTTCATGTATAGCGGAGAGCTCTCTGACGTTCTTCGCAACTCCCTGCAGCCGATGACGCGATATCTCCAGCACTGCGATGCTGACGATTTCACCGACAAAGGCCTTCACGCGGGTGACGCGTTCCAGTGGAACGTGTACTCCGATGTCGGTCAGCAAGGCGGTCGAATCGCTGAGAATCAGCGTATGCCAGAAACCGGCTTCACCATTTCGCAAAAATCAGGAACGATCTACGAGTTCGGGAATTCAGTGCCCTACTCAGGTCGCCTGGACGATGCCTCGCGGCATCCGGTGAAGCAAATCATTCACAAGGCACTGAAAAACGACTGCGTCAAGGCTTTCGAAAACGAAGCCCATGCGCAATTCTCCCTCACCCCGTTGAAAGCGGTCGGCGCCGGTACCGGTGGCACGGCTTCTGTCGCCTTCGAAGAAATTCCTGGCGGCGGCAACCCGACCGGCACGTCCGCGTCTGGTATCGTCATGGAAAACCCGCATGTCAAGATCATCTCCGACGAGATGAAAGAGCGCGACATGCCGGTCTGGTCTGACGGTAACTACCGCGCGATTGCTCGCCCGGTACACATGCGGGCCCTGAAAGACGACCTGGAATCTTTACACCAGCACGTCGACGAAGGGTTCAGTCGCCTGCTCAACGGTGAAGTTGGACGACACTGGGAAGGTATCCGGTTCTTCGAACAGACCCACATCGCCAAGAGGGTATGGGCCACGAACGCTGCAGGTGACGAGTGCTTTTTCTTCGGAGAAGACACGGTCATCGAAGCGATTGTTTGCCCGCCCGAAATGCGCGGTAAGCTGCCCGGCGACTACGGTCGCGACAAGGGTGTCGCGTGGTATGCCGAGGAAGGCTTCGCTCTCGTTCACGATGTCGCTGCGGATGCTCGTATCCTGCAGTGGTCATCCAGCGAAAACTAGGAGGTAATCTGAAATGAGCGGATATTCAAACGGCATTCAAACTACCCACGTTGTTTCGGTTACCACCTCTGGCACGACTGCGGCAGGTAACATTGTTGGCCCTGCAGGCAAGACTGGTCGCATTACCGGTATTACCGGTCGCACCACCACTGCCTTCACGGTTGCCAATGCGACACTGACCGTTCGCACCAAGGGGGGTGCTGGTAACACCTACGCCACCAAGGCGCTGCCATTCACTGGCAGCGGCATCGATGATGTCGATCCGGACTTTACGGTTGACGATGTCAGCGATACTCCCACCCATGTGGGTCGAATCGCGGCAAACGATATCGTGGAACTGGTCTCTGATGGCGGACACACGGCCGGCGCAGCAGAGTTCACCGTCACTATCGAATGGTCATAACAGGAGGTAATCTGAAATGAAGCCCAAGAAGTTAGGTATCGGCGATAAGCCGGGGTCTCCGAGCGCGGATCAACTGGGACTGCTGGAGTCGGAAGGCACCAGCAATTCCATGAAACTGCGCGGCGAAACCAGTACCATGAAGCAGCAACCCACGATCAAGAAGTCGAGCATTTCTTCCGATCGCGGGTCGTTCAAGTGCAAGTAAGCGCTCGAGCGTAAATGCTGCAAACAAACCCAAGGGGCCAGCTCGTCTGGCCCCTTTTGCTTTGGAGAAAGCCAATGGTGACGATGGTCAACGAGCGGGATGACAATGTGAACAGGCCCGCACAACGGGGTCGTAAACTGCGAAATCAGGGTAGCAAGCCTACCGGCAGTCAGACGATGTCGTTTACCCCCGAATACTCCGGCGAAATGGATTACGCCACCGGGTCTATGCCCCTGAACAAGAATGTTCGCATGAGCAAGGACAACTACACCCAGGGCGACGAAACCAGCGAATGCTGCAAGAAGCTCGGCCTGAATCTGAAAGAACCCCTTTCGTGAGGAGCGATTGATATGAGAGACGTAACAACGATTGACTGGACACGGCCGATGGCCAAGGTGCGCAGCCTGAATCCCGGCACGCAAAAGGTTTTTTTCACCCAGGACGGTATCGAATACGATGCGGCCGGCAAAGCTTGCAACGCCAAGCAGGTGAAAGAGCATTATGCCGCGGTTGCGGCGGAGGCCCAGAAAGCCGCCGACGAGGCCAAGGAGCAGGCGGCATCCGCGCAGTCCCAGGCGGACGAAGTGCTCAAAGCAGCCGGTATGAACAAGACTGCAGCTCGTAAAGCGGCAGGCTAAATGTCGACTTTTGTCGAATTAGCGCAGGATATGCGCCGGCAGGCTGGCCTGTCCGGCGCGGGTCCCGCAGACGTCACGACTGCGATCGGCATCGAGCTGCGGCTGGTTAACTATATTCGAGACGCCTGGACCTCAATCCAGAATCACCCGAAGCCATGGAAGTGGATGTGGCAAGATTACTCTATTCCGTCACCTGGGTCTGGCCCTCTGCAAACCATTGCCAGCGTTACCGATTACCAGCTGACCGATTGCGGCAGGATCTGGACAGGTACTTTCCGATCCTACCTGACCGCGACCGGCACTAGTGATCGACAGCGCATGAGATACGTTGATTTTGAAAGTTTTCAGCAACGATACGGCGTTGTCACCCCGAGTAGCAGGCGCCCCGTACAGGTGACCCGCATTCCGAATGGTTCGCTACGGTTTTACCCGCCGCCGAATGATATTTATTCGATTGAATTCGAATGCCAAAAAACACCTCAGATTCTTGCGGCTAATGACGACATTCCAGAAATGCCGGCGCATTACCATGCTTTGATCGTGTTCGAGGCGCTGAAGCGCTTTGGTAAGGCCGAGGATGCACCGGAGATCATCAAGCTGGCCGAGGAAGAGGGCGGCAGCGAGGGCGGTGAGGCGCGCCAGGGCAATGCGACGGGTATGTGGCGCCAGCTGATCTGGGATCAGGAAATGCGCCGCGTCGATGATCCAACCGAAAACCCGCACATGGTGGTGCGCGCGCAATGACGCAAAAAACCTTCAACTTTCCGTTGGGGGGCGGCCTGGACTTGAAAACGCCTCCGGCATCGATTAAACCCGGACGCGTGCTCTCGTCTCTTAATTATGAGCCGGACGACGAGGCCGGCTACAAGCGCGTCTTGGGATACGAACGATTCAATGGCTTGCCCAGCCCATCCGAGGCGAGTTACTGGTTCATCTATTATGATCAGGGCACTGGCACCGAGCCAGTGGCCGGCAATATTGTCACCGGGTTAACCTCGACCGATACGGCCGAAGTCATGTTTGTCATCACCAATTCCGGTGCCTGGGGTGTCGACGCGGCTGGCTGGCTGGTAGTGGTGAACGCCACCGGCCTATTTGCCGATAACGAAACCCTGCAGGTGTCTGCGGCGACCATTGCGGTCGCTGACGGCGCGCTGCTTACGGGCGGTGTCGCGGCAGAAGAAAAGCCAGCGGCAACCGACGCACTGAACGAAACTTACCTCAGAGCCGCGCGTGAAGTCCGTAGGGCTGATATCGCCGCGGTTCCGGGCGAGGGACCGGTGCAGGGCGTTTGGCTCTATAACGGCGTTACCTACGCAATCAGGAACGCGGTTGGCAGCGCGACAGCGGTCATGCACGCCTCGAGCGCGTCTGGGTTTACCGTTGTATCACTGGGAGACTACATTGACTTTTCGACTGGTGCGGTCACATCCTTTGTTATCGGCGAAACAATTACAGCAGCGCCTTCGGGGGCGACCGGGGTTGTCGTCTCGGTGGGCATCACATCAGGATCTTTTTCTGGAGGCGATGCCGCGGGGCGGATTTATATCAAATCGATTTCCGGAACATTTACTGCAGCCGATACGTTGTCGGCTCCATCAACCGCAACAGCTGACTGCGATAGCGCTCAAACAGCTGTCACTCTGCCGCCAGGAGGTAAATATGAGTTCTACAATTACAACTTTGGTGGTTCGATTGGCACTTATAGCATGTGGGGCGTTAATGGCGTCGGCCGTGGCTTTAGCTTTGATGGCACTGATTTCTCCTTTATACATATCACGGGCCTCACTGATTCAACCGACAAACCCCAGCATGTTGCCGCCCACAAAAAGCATCTGTTTTTCTCGATTGGATCATCCGTGCAACATTCCAGTACGGGCCTCCCGTATGAGTGGAATGCCATTACCGGCGCTGCCGAGCTCGCCACCGGTGATATTGTTACCGGAATGCAGGATCAACCCGGCGGCACGCTGGCGATATTCAATCGCAATCGTACCTATGTCCTCTACGGAAATGACATTAACGATTGGGATCTGACTGACTACAACCTGGAAAAAGGTGCGATCGAGTGGTCAATTCAGGATGTCGGTTCTTCGATCTACTTCGATGATCGCGGCGTATCGATGCTGCGGCATTCCGACAAATTCGGTGACTTTACGCTCAATACGATTTCGGAGTTGGTTGACCCGCTCATTCAGGCCAAGAAGCGCCTTCTGGTCGATTCGGTAAGGATTCGCTCCAAAGACCAGTATCGGGTGTTTTTTAGCGACGGAACCGGCCTCATATTGCGCGTCGATACGAACCCGCAGCATCGCTCGGGTCAGCGCTACGAGTTCATGCCGATCGCTTATACCGCGCAGGTCACGTCAATTTGCTCCGAGGAAGATACCGCCGGTTATGAGCGGACGTTTTTCGGTTCTGACGATGGATTCGTTTACGAGGCGGAAAAGGGTGAGTCTTTCGACGGCGGAGTGATTAAGTTTTTTATGCGACTGGCTTTTGCGCATTGTCAGTCGCCGCGGCAAAAGAAGCGATTTCACAAGGCCACGTTTCAGGTAGATGCGCCAGACCAGACTGCTATCAGCTTTTCCCCTGAATTTTCCTACGGCGCACAGCCGGGAACGGTCTCACTGCCGGTCGCGGATTTCAGTACCGGCGGCGGGGAGTGGGACGGTGAGGCATTCTGGGGAGAGTTTATCTGGGACGGTCAGCTGATCGGGGAAGCAGAGGCATATATCGAGGGACAGGGGATCAACATTTCCTTGGCAATATTGGGCGAAACGAACTACGAGCGCGCTCATACGTGGGAATCTTGCACTTATAACTACTCTACCCGAGGTCTGCGAAGGTAATGGCAAACGATTATTTTAACCACGTAGCGAATCGAGTTTCGGCAGGCACGCGCGCAATCTCGGCCAATGTCAATGATGTTGCGGACGAGATCTCGATTGGTCTCGATAAACTGCCAACTGAAAATGAGCTCAAATTGGGCTTGACGCGTTATGCGGTCGATAGCGGCGTAGCGGACGCATACGTTCTCACGATGCCCTATACGCCGACCTTGACTGATGGCTTTAATCTGCTTTTCAAGGCCGTGAACGCGAACACAGGCGCGTCCACGGTAAACGTGAACGGGCTCGGCGCAAAGTCAATCGTCAACCCCGATGGTTCTGCTTTGATTTCGGGCACTTTTGGCTCAAACGCGATTGTCATTATCGCCTACGAGTCGATTGGCGATCGCTTTATCCTGGTCTCGCAAAATCCTGCTCAGGCAGCCTTGGCTCAATCGAGCGCGATTGCCGCGGCGGCCAGCGCAGGGGATGCCAGCACTAGCGAGGGCAATGCTGCCACGTCTGAAAGCAATGCTCTCGGTAGCGCAAATTCAGCGGGAGCAGCTCAGACCGCGGCAGAGGCCGCGCAAACGGCTGCGGAATTGGCTTACGATTCATTCGATGATCGCTACCTGGGCTCGAAAGCGTCCGATCCGACGCTTGATAACGATGGCAACGCATTGCTGACCGGTGCGCTGTACTGGAACAGCACCGGCAACCTGATGAAAGCATACAACGGCGCAACCTGGGCCGACGTCGCGAGCGATGTCAGCAAGGTCGGTACGCCGATCAATGATCAGGTGGGCGTCTGGACCGGCGATGGCACGATTGAGGGCACTGCAGGCCTGACGTTTGGAGTAAATCACGTTCTGCAGGTCGGCGACGGATCACAGGTCGCAACGGCGATTAACGTCGAGGGCACTGCAACCGCAAATCCCGCAATCCGGCTTTATCAAAGCGCGTCGAACAGGGCGACGATGCAATTTGTCGATAGTGGCGATGTGTTACAGATTGTTAATCTTGTTGGGCCCATAGAGCTCCGGCCGAATAACGGCACGCCAGGGTCGATTACAGTTGAAACCGATGGGGCGTTGACGCTAATTGCTGCGAACACGGCCCACCCTTCGCTTAATGTTCCGCATGGCACGGCACCGACTACTCCGGCTAATGGCGACATTTGGTCCACGACAGCAGGGTTTTTCGCTCGAATTAATGGCGCGACTGTTGATCTTTCGGCAAATAACGCCCCCTGGACCTATACACTGCAGACCGGCACTACCTATACGGCAGTAGTGGGTGACTTTGTTGCCGCCAGCAACACGGGCGCGGTTACCATTACCCTGCCCAGCGGCCATAGCGTGAACGACACGATTATTGTCAAGAAAACAGGCTCTGGCGGCACGGTAACGGTCGACGGCAATGCTTCCGAAACAATCGACGGCGCGCTGACGTTTCCCCTGACGGCTCTAAATGCCTCAATAACACTAATTTCTGACGGCACAAACTGGTTAATCGTATGAGTTATCTGAACCCCCAATCCGACATAGTCAACGCGGGACTGGCCGATGTTTCGTCCGGCACCGAGACCAGCGTGGCCTGGAGCTCGCTTCCGCCCGGTCTTAACGAGTGGAGCCTGACCTTCAAAAACATGTATTTTGGCAGCCCAAACAACCTTCTGATCACGCTTGCACCCAGCCCTGCCAACTTGGTATCGAGGGGTTTTCGCACGGACAACGAGGAAGCAACGCTTGCATCTGTCCTGGTAGTGCAGACGTCAGGAGCGGCTTTTGATATTCCCCTGTTCTCAAGCGGCTCAACTAACAGGGTCACCGGGTGGGTTAAAGGCCTTCGTCAGGACGGCGACGACTGGATTGTTGTAGGCACGCTTTGGGCTGATGTACTTAGCGACAATTTATACGATATTACTGGATATTGTGAGCTGTCGGGGGATTTGAGCAGTATCACGGTCGCTGGGTCGGTAAGTAGTAACTTTCCGTCGACCGTCGAAGTCGGGCTCAGTTATGGGTATGGAATCTAGCGATATGATGAATTCAATTATGACTGAGGAGTCAACATGCAAAAACTAACCAATACCGATATTAAAAACGCGATCATATTTCTGAACCGCGTTGACCTGAAGGGGAACGAGTCCATGCCGCATGCCGAGCTGATGATGAAGCTGCAGTCAGAACTGAACGATCGTGAAATGACGGCGCCAGTTACTGATTCTGGCGAACAGCCCCCTACACCTACGCCCATCGACCTGGGCAAAAAAGAGGCCTGATATGTCCGTACCAGCCGACCAGATGACCGATCTCCCGCGCTTTGAAATTCCGGGTGCGGACAGCACTCCGCAACTCGATCCGCAGAAGTTCACCGGGAGCGTAGAGGCGACAAAATCAGACGTTCAAACACTGGCCCCTCCGCAGGATATCGATGCCGCGACAATTGGCGAATACACGCCTTACGCCGCAACCCTGGGTGAAGTGAACAAGGAGTCGACTGTCGAAGGTCGATTGGGCGGGCTGTTGTCGCAAAACAATCCTTACATCGACCGGGCTCGCACGGCGGCGGCTCAGACGGCCAATCGCCGCGGCATGCTGAACACCAGTATGGCGGCCGGCGCTGCCGAAGGTGCGGCAATCGACCGCGCTTTGCCAATTGCTCAACAGGATGCCCGGGCCTTTCTCGAACAGCAGTTCCTGAACCAGGGTTATAGCAACGAGGAGTCAAAGCATCTGGCTAATGCCTCGATCACCCGCGAGAACCTAGCAGCCGGTTTTGAGCAGGACACCAATCAATTCAACGCGCAGCAGAGCTTCGAGGCACAAAAACTGAATCAGGCCGCGGAAAATCGCGCCAGTGAAATGTATGCGGCTGAGGCAAACAAGAACAATTTTGCCCAATTATCCGCAGACCTGCAGGGTCAGTTGAAAGGGATTGATAGCGCGCTCGCCATGCAGCTCGAGACGCTCACCCGTGAATATGGTTTGCTGGAAAACATGGACAGCATCAATGGCTCCATTTATCAGCAAATGATCCAGGAAATGGGGACCATCCTGGCCAATACCGAAAAGCCCGACGAGGCCAGCGCCAAGATCAATGCACTGATCGCGTCTGCTGGCGTCGAGTTTTCTTTTACCAACGGCATGACCGGTGGCGGCCCCGCTGCACCTTCGGGACCTGCCGCGACGGGACCTGCCGCGACGGCCCCTGCGCCGACTCAGCCGGAAAAGACCCCATGGCCAACCCGCTATCGCGAAATCGTTCAGGGTAGGCCATAGTAGTGATCCTGAGAAACGCGACATGGGATGACTGGCCTCAAATACTGCCGCTGGCGTATGAGGTTCACGACTTTTTCCCGCCGCACCTTCGGGATCTGCCGCTCAATGATGCGCAGATCCAGCGCACTTACGCGGTAAGTATTATGGCACCAGTCGCGTTTGCGCAGGTTGCGGAGGACGAGAATAAGATCGTCGGCTGCCTGATTGCGGGGATCTCGCTAAACGGCTGGGGCCTGCAGGTAGCATCCGATATCTTCATGTTCTCGAAGGGCGGCACCAAAAAGCTGTTACAGGCATACAAGGCCTGGGCGAAGGAAAATGGAGCTGATGTTATAACCATTACCGATTTATGCGGTCGGCCAGGGTATCATAAGGTCATCGAGGCTGCGGGGTTCAGGCACGGCGGCACACTTTTTGTTGGAGTAGATTAATGGCACAGGTAGCAGGTCAGGTTATCGTAGGAATGCTCGTATCGACCGCGGTCCAGAAAATAGGCCCAAAACTTGGTTTGAGCGAAAGCACATCCGAGATGTTGGGAATGGCCGCAGGCATGTATGCTGGCGGATCGGTGGGTGGCGGCAGCACCACGGCGACAGCCGAGACTGCGCGAGCGACATCCGGTCAGGTTGGAACGCAGCTACCTGCCGGATATGGCGGACCGACCAATCCGACCGGTTCCGGGTTTGCGGGCACCGGCCCCACCACCAACGCAGGGGCTGGGGGCGCTTATGAGGGCGCGTCAGCCGCGCGATCGATGTCTCCCGCCGTATCGCCCCAGGCCTCTCGGGGCGCGCTTTCACGGGCCATACAGGCGCCGCCAGCTGCCCCTACGTTCCAGGCCGAGACGACC
>JAOTUD010000551.1 GCA_029864065.1 Gammaproteobacteria bacterium
GGCGGCGCGGCGATGCCGATGTACTCGGTTTGCATCGCCTACGCCAACGACCGTCTCGAACCGCATCAAATCGTCGGCGCCAGCGGCAGCCTGGTCATGGTGGCCGGTTTCGGCGCGATGACCGGCCCGATCGCGATCGCGTACCTGATGGAGGTGTTTAATGTCGATTTTTATTTCTGGGGAACCGCCGGCGTGTTTGCGGTCATTTTCTTTTTTACCCTGATCAGGATAGGGTCCAGCCCGGGTATCGCCGTCGAAGACCAGTCTCACCTGGTGGCAGGCCCGTTCGGCACCCCGATCGCCGAGTTCATGGCGCCCGATTCGGTTGAATACGCCGAGGCGTCAGCCAGGCACGAACTCGAACAGCTGGACCAGCGCGAGGACATCACGGAGCGCCAGCTGTAGGTCGTTTGCCGATCACGGGTCGCGCCGGCGGGCGGACGTGGATTCTATAACGACCCGGGCACAAACCCTGCCCGTCCAGAGCGATAACCTAGAGCACCCAGCGCAGATCCAGCAGGTACTGATCCTCGCGCCCGCTATCGTCGCCGAGCTCTTTCAACGGATGCCCCCACAGCAATCGACCGCTGAAATTTGCATCCCGGAACAGCAGGCCGAGGCCGACGCCATAGATTTCCCCGCAGGCGTCGGCATTATCCGCCGCGCATTCGACTTCACCATAGTCGACACCGAGCGACAATGCGATCATCTTGGCGAGGTTTCCCGCGCTGTCGGAATCGACCACGGTTTGCATCTGCCTGGTGATGTCGCTACGCAGATACCAGGCGTTGCCGCCGCTCAGCGCGGAAGCGTAGCCGCGTACCGTGTAGGGACCGCCAAGATTGAGCTTGTCGCTGTCGAACAGGATATCGTCGCTGTATTGCAAATGCAGGTTATGGCTTAACTGCCAGCGCGGATCCGCCAGGTAGACCAGCAGCCGGCTGTCGAGGCTGAGTTTTTCGAACTGCAGGCGCGCCTCGCTCCCGGGTGCGCCGCCGCGCGTGTAGAACTCATCGTCCCTGGCCCCGAAAGAATCCAGCCCCTGGTGAAATATGTAGCGCGTCACCAGCTGCCCCCAGGGCCGGTACCAGTCGTGACGCAACTCCAGCTGCAGCTGGCTCGTCTTATAACTCGAAACCTCGATCAGCTCGCCCTCGAGAAAGTTTCGCGTATCCTCCAGTTTCAGGGACAGGCCCAGGCTAAGCCTGCTGGCCCGGGTCCTCGCGATGACCCTGCTGACACCGAGCTGATCGGCGAGGGTATCGCCGTCGGCGACAAAGCTGTCGTTGACCCCCTGGATGCGCTGCGTGTAGCTGACGTCGCTGTGGCTGAATTCGACCAGGTAGGCGCCGAGGGGAAAAGAATAGGCCAGTTCGCGGCTACTGTTGCTCTGGTAGGTTTCGCGAACGTCTCCGCTGTTGAACCTGAGCGTCAGTATATCGTTGATATCCAGCGGATTATCGAAACCCGCCTGGAAACTGAGCCGGCTGTCGAGATCGGTCTGCGCGTTGGCTCCGAGTTCCAGGCTAAGCGGATTCGTCTCAACCGTCCTGATCGCGATAACACTGCTACCCTGCCGCGTTCCCGGCCTGATTTCGAATTCGGCCTGCACCGAGTCGGCCCGCTCGATCATTTCGAGCGAGGACTCGAGCTCGCGCAGGTTCAGCACGTCGTCGTTGAACAGGAACGCGGTGGCGATTTTTCGGTTGCTGGCGCCAGTATCCGCATCGACGATGGCTTCGATGGTGCCGACCAGCACGCGGATTTCAACCTGGCCGTCGTTGATGTCCTGCTCCAGCAGGTAGGGACGGGTCGTGACGTAGCCGTTATCGATAAAGTAGCCGGAAATTCTGGACAGGATGTCTCGAAGCAGTGCTGTATCGATACAGCTGCCGAGCAGCGGATCGATCAGTTCCCGCCGCGTCGCCGCAGGGAGCTGCCCGTCGTCGACCTCGATATCGACACCTGCCAGCGGTATGCAGGCCGCGCCGGCAGGGGCCGAAACCTGCAGCAATAGATAGACCGCGAGCGCTTTAAAACCAGAGCGAAGCAAAAAACCGGGTAACCGTAGCATCAAAGCTGTAAAGCGGCTCGCTACCCACTGGAGCAACCACGGTCAAGTCACTGAAATCACTGTATCTAAAATTGATAAAGTCGAGTTGAAGGTTCAGGCTGCCGCGCTCGATCGCGCTCCAGGAACGACCAAACTCGTAGCTGGCACCCACCCCGAATGTGGTACTGGTGAAGGTACTGAGTTCCTTGTCGCGGGCAAGAAAATTTTGCGCATCCTCGAATGGAAACAGGTCGCTGTAAAAATCCGCGCTGCCCTGATCATGAAATCTATAGCTGGTTTCAATGATCAGATCTTCGCCATAGGGAAAGGTGTACCCGACTTCGTAGGTCGTCGCCTCTATACCCCAACTGTCATCGAACACCCTGACTCCGCCATGCAGCGCGGCGCGTTGTGGTAAATAATAATTGGCACGCAGCGCGATCGCGTTGCTGGTGCGCGTCTGCGGGTAAACTTCGGGCTGGAAACTGTAGGTACTCCCATCGGGATTGAGATAGCGCACCGACCGATAAGGGTTATTCAGATACCCCTGATCGGTTATCGCTTCAAAGGTCAGGGCCATCAGCAGATTCTTGGTAAGAATCTGCGAAATCCCGACCCGGTAGCTGCGCACCTTCGCGGTTTCCTCGAATGTATCGTCGCCGTTTTG
>JAOTUD010000552.1 GCA_029864065.1 Gammaproteobacteria bacterium
CCCAGTTTTCGATATCGTCGAGGATCGTTTGCGTTTCATCGTGATCCAGCGGCGGCACGTACTGGCTCAGGCTGTTGGCCAGGTAAATCAGGTGGGTGGCATGGCGATGGGGCCCGTCGTGCACGGTTTCGTGGTGCCTGCTGGCGCAATCCACCAGCATTTGCGGCAATCCCCAGTACTGCATCAGCGCCTCGCCGACCGCGGTATGCGTCACGCCGACCTGCTTCAGCTCCGCGCTCAGAATGTCGACGCGTTTCTGAATCATGTATTCCTCGGCGGCCAGCATGCGTTCGGGAAACCTGTTGATTAACAACAGCTTGCCGATGTCATGCAGCAAACCGGCGGTAAACATGGCTTCCGGTTCGTCGATCTGCCGGGTCTGCTGCGCCAGCTGGCGGGCGATAATGGCAGTCTTGATGCTGTGCTGCCAGAAGACCTGCATCGAAAAAGCCGGGTTGTCGTGGCCGCTGAAAACACCGCGCAGCACCGAGCCGATCAGGATGTGCTTGAGCCGCTCCCGACCCAGCAGCGACACCGCCTGGGCGATCGACGAAACCTGGTTGGGCAGGCCGTAGTAGGCGCTGTTGACCATTTTCAATACGCGCGTCGTAATCGCCGGATCGTTCTGCACCGTGTCGCCGATCTGCTGCACGCTGCTATTTTCGTCTTCCAGCTGTTCCGAGACGCGAAGATAGATTTCGGGCAGGCTGGGCAGGTCCTGGCCCTTGCCTATCAGTTGCTCCAGCGTAACCGGCTGGTCGAATTTTTGTTCGGCACTGTGCATGATGCCTTTGAGCATAGCAGAGAATATTTGCGGCATGGCGTCGGATATCTGACGCCCGGAGCGGGAGAATTTTGACTATGCCGGGTCCCTTGCGGGCAGGCTGAATTCGAAGCGACTGCCGGTGCCGATACCGTCGGATTTAACCCATATTTCACCGCCGAGGCGTTCGATGATGCGCTTGACGATCGCGAGCCCGATACCGGTGCCTGGCGCGCTGTTGTCGAGCCGTTCGAACAGGTTGAATACCCGGTCGCGGTACTCGGGAGCGATGCCGATACCGTTGTCCCTGACGTAACAGAGTACCCATTCGCCCTCGAGCGTCGCCCCGATCTCGACAATCGGGGTTTGCTGATCACCGCGGAACTTGGCGGCATTGCTGATCAGGTTCTGGAAGACCTCGGTCAGGCGTTGCGGTGACGAATAAACCACCGGTAGATTCGGCTGGACCCTAACCTCGACATTGTGCTCACCGATCTCGCGCGCCACCAGCTTGATGGCGTCGTCGACTATGTCGGCCAGCGACAACTGCTGCGCCGCCTCGTCGGACAGGTTGACCCTGCTCAGGTTGAGAATGTCGTCGAGCAGCTTGCTCATCGTCGTTACCGCATCCCTTATCTGGTTGAGGTCTTTGCGCATCTTGGCGTTATCGCCCTGCGCCAGGTCCTTTTCCAGGAATCCGGTAAAACCCTGGATCGTGTAGAGCGGGCTCTTCAGGTCATGCGAAATCGTGTAGGCATAGCGCTCCAGCTCCTCGTTGCGCGCCTCCAGGTCCAGCATCAGCAGTTTGCGTTCCCTTTCCACGGTCTTGCGGCGTCGAACCTCGTCGCGCAACGCGTTGCGGTCCCTTTCGCTTTGCTCCAGCGCCGTCATGGTGCTCACCAGGTTACCGTGCCGGCTTTTCAGCTGGGCGATTACGATTGCAAACAGCGTCAGCGTACTGATCAGCGTCCCGCCCAGGGTCAGGTAAATCGCCAGGCGGGTATCCCTTATCTGGGTTTCGCGAACATCGGCGATCCAGCCGCGATTCAAATGGGTATCGATCATGAACTGGTGGATCGGATCGGCCATCGCCCTGAATTCGTCGACAAAGGACCGCGGCAGCGGCAGGCCGTCCTGCACCGCGCCGAATACCGCCTCCTCGTGTTTTTGCACCAGCTGCATTGCAACCTTAACCGCCGAATCGAAAGACTCGACATGCCGTAACGGTCGACTTTGACCGCCCTGCTCCATCAGATCGATACGGCTCCACAGCACGTCGTACTGGGTCAACAGGTCGTCCGGTTTCAATGTCGGGTCGCCGAAGGCGTAGCGCCACAGCAAGCTGTCGAGGATATGGTATTCGCGCTCGAAGGAGACCACCAGCCACAACGCGGCCTGCGAGTTGTACTGGGCCAGGTCGGATTCCTGCCGCATCTTCAGGAATCCGTACGCGGTAGCCGCCGCGAACAGCAGCACCGCAAAGGTCAGCAATACATAGGTCCACAACAGCACCGGACGCCCGGATTCGGATACCTTGCGGGGTTCAACCTGTTGTCTGGAGCCGTCTGCCACGGTATTTGTCGATAGGTTCTGGCGGACTGTTTAACCGCATCCGGGTGGTGGCGGTTTGTCCATCTATTTAATTACGATTTTCGACAGCTGCCAGACCCAGCGGTCGGTTATCTGGTCGGTATCGAGTTCCGGATAAGTCTCACGGGGATAGATAATCCAGATAGGTCCCTTGCCGCGCACCCGCATGTAGCTGCCGTTCTGTTTCAGCGCAAACAGGACCGGGTAGTTGCGCAGGTCTGAAATCGGTATGGACACCTGGTAGTCGTTTATCGCCCTGGCCACGATCATGTCGCCGCTGGCCCCGACCGCATCGAGCAGCTTGCTGCCGAGCACGCCGTTGAAAACCTGGCGGCCGTCGGTCCAGTGTGTCTCCAGCGCGA
>JAOTUD010000044.1 GCA_029864065.1 Gammaproteobacteria bacterium
CCAGGGATTCGAGCTCCGCCTCGTCGAGTTCCGGCAATTTGATCTGATCCTTTTTCTTGTCGCTCAGAGCGGCGATGGTCGTCTGCGCCTGCGCGCAGGTTTCATGCAGGGTCCTGACCTGCGCGACGATGCCGGCGGCGCTTTTCAGGAGCGCCTGCTTCGCTTCCAGCTCGGCTTCGAGCTTCGCGTTCTCCTTGCGCATTGATTGCAGCCTGGATTCGGCCTGGGTGCGCAGTTTGGATTCGTCCATCTTCTGTTTTTTCAACGTCTTCAGCTTACGCACGACGTTTTCGGGCGTATCGGCCAGCGCTTTCGAAATGGCCTTGAGCCGGTTCTGCTTGTCGGTGACGTCGGCCCTGGCTTTTTTCAGCGCCTCGGCATTGTCGGCCTTGCCCTGCGCCAGCTGTTGCTCGGCCTGTCGGCGCGCCTCTTCTGCCGCGGCGACCTTGTCTTCGGCTTCCTCGCGTGCCTGTTCGGCCGCTTTGGCCAGCTGCTTGAACTCGGCGACCTGCTGATCCGCCTGGCTGCGGGTTTCCTGTATGTTGATATCAGCGTCCCTGGCGCGTTTGATCGCCTTGCTCAGTGCTTCCTTGAGCTCCTCGGTGCTGCATTCCGAGTCCAGTCCGAGTGCATCGGTGGCAGCGCCCATCAGAATCTGCTTGCTGATTGCAAGATCCTTCCAGACCTGCAATTGGGTATCAACGTCTTGTGTCACAGGTTACCTCGTGGTGAAAAAAATTGGCGGCATATTCTAGCCCATCGAAGCCCGGAAAAACAGGGGAGGGCGGGTGATATTATCGCGTTAGATCGGGTAGAATGCGCCTTTTTTCAAGTGCGGGTATCCAGCGTGGAGACAAATCACATATCTCAGCAGATTGACGACCTGAAATCCAGGGTCGAATTGCTTCGGGGGTATCTTTGACTACGACCAGAAACGCGAGAAACTGGAAGAAGTCATGCTCGAGCTCGAAAACCCCGACATCTGGAGCGACCCCGCGCACGCGCAGCAGCTGGGCAAGGAAAAGGCCAGCCTCGAGAGCGTAGTCGCGGGGCTGGAGCATAGTTCGCAGGCGCTCACGGATGCCTCTGAACTGCTCGAGCTCGCGATCGGCGAGGAAGACGCGGCCACCGCGGCAGAGGTCGAAAGCGATCTCGAGGTCGTCGAAAAGTCCGTTGCCGAACTCGAGTTTCAGCGCATGTTCTCCGGCGAAATGGACGCCAACAACGCCTTTCTCGATATCCAGTCGGGCGCCGGCGGCACCGAGGCGCAGGACTGGGCGGAAATGCTGCTGCGCATGTACCTGCGCTGGGGCGAGGCAAAGGGTTTCAAAACCGAGTTGATCGAGGTTTCGGCCGGCGACGTCGCCGGCATCAAGAGCGCCACCGTGCGCTTCGAAGGTCCCCACGCGTTCGGCTGGCTGCGCACCGAAACCGGCGTGCACCGCCTGGTGCGTAAATCTCCGTTCGATTCCGGCAACCGTCGCCATACGTCGTTTGCGTCGGCCTTCGTATCGCCGGAAATCGAGGACGACATCGATATCGATATCGATCCGTCGGATCTACGCATCGACGTTTACCGCGCCAGCGGCGCCGGCGGACAGCACGTCAACCGCACCGAATCGGCGGTGCGCATCACGCACCTGCCGACCAATGTCGTGGTACAGTGCCAGAACGACCGTTCGCAGCACAAGAACAAGGCGACCGCGATGAAGCAGCTCAAGGCAAAACTGTACGAGCTCGAGGTGCAGGTGCGCAACGCCAAGGCGCAAAGCATCGAGGACCTGAAATCCGATATCGGCTGGGGCAGCCAGATACGCTCCTACGTGCTCGACCAGTCGCGCATCAAGGATTTGCGTACCGGAGTCGAAACCGGCAACACCCAGGCGGTGCTGGACGGCGACCTCGACCCATTTATCGAAGCCAGTCTGAAGAGTGGCGCATAGATCACAGCACACAGGTAATGCAATGAACCAGCACAGCGACGCTGAGCACGACCACGAAGACCCGCAGCAGGACGAAAACCGCTATATCGCGCAGCGCCGCGAAAAGCTGGCGCAGTTGCGCGCCCGTGGGCAGGCCTACCCGAACCAGTTCGAACGCGCGCATTTTGCCGCGGACCTCGCGCGACAGTATGCGGGGCTCGCGCGCGACGAGCTGGAGGCGCAGGCAATCGAGGTCAGCCTCGCCGGTCGCATGATGTTCAAGCGCATCATGGGCAAGGCCAGCTTCGCGCAGCTGCGCGACATGACTGGCACGATGCAGATTTTCGTGCAGCGCGATGCGATCGGCGAGGACGCCTACGAAGCGTTCAAGCACAGCGACATCGGCGATATTTACGGGGTTAGCGGCGTCCTGTTCCAGACCAGGACCGGCGAGCTGACGATCAAGGTCAAAACCATCGAGCTGCTGACCAAGGCGTTGCGGCCGCTGCCGGAAAAGTTTCACGGACTCGCCGACCAGGAGCTGAAATACCGCCAGCGCTATGTCGACCTGATCATGAACGACGATTCGCGCCGCGTATTCGCGATCCGCAGCCTGGCCGTCAACTTTATCCGGCAGTACATGATCGAAGCGGGGTTCATCGAGGTCGAAACACCGATGATGCAGGTCATTCCCGGCGGCGCTGCCGCGCGTCCGTTCATAACGCATCATAACGCGCTCGACATGGATTTGTACCTGCGCGTCGCGCCCGAACTATACCTCAAGCGCCTGGTGGTGGGCGGGATCGAGCAAGTGTTCGAAATCAACCGCAATTTCCGTAACGAGGGCCTGTCCACAAGGCACAATCCGGAGTTCACGATGCTCGAGTTTTACCAGGCCTACGCGGACTACGAGGATTTCATGAACCTGACCGAGGACATGATGCGCCGCCTGGCGCACGCCGTGCTCGGATCGGGCCAGGTTCATTACCAGGGCGAAGATTTCGACCTCGACCAGCCATTCGCGCGCATGAGCGTCGCCGAGTCGATTATCCACCATAACCCGAACCTCGATGCCGCGAAGCTGGAAGACCTCGACTACTGCCGCAAGGCGGCCGCCGATCTCGGTATCAAGCCCGAACCGGCCTGGGGCGCGGGCAAGCTGCAGGTCGAGATCTTCGAGAAAACAGTCGAGGAGCATCTCCAGCAACCGACTTTCATCACCGCTTACCCGACCGAGGTCTCGCCGCTGTCGCGCTGCAACGACGACAACCCGTTCGTGACCGACCGCTTCGAATTCTTTCTCGGTGGACGCGAACTCGCCAACGGCTTTTCCGAGCTCAACGATCCGGAAGAACAGGCCGCGCGGTTCCGCCGCCAGGTCGAGGAAAAAGAGGCTGGCGACGAGGAAGCCATGCACTACGACGCCGACTATGTGCGCGCGCTCGAATACGGGCTGCCGCCAACCGCGGGCGAGGGCATCGGCATCGATCGCCTCGTCATGGTGCTGACCGATTCACCGAGTATCCGTGACGTTATCCTGTTCCCGCATATGCGTCCCGAATAATTCCGGGGACACAATACCTAATTAACGAGTAAGATCAAAACTTTACCGCGTTGGGACGAATTAAGTATTGTGTCCCCGGAATTTGGGAGACGCGGCGAGCGCAGGGATAGTAAGATTAAATTCTACGACCGCGATTTTTCTAATGGCTGTCATCCTGCGGCGCGCCCAGATCGGCTGGAATTACCCGATCTCTTCCTCCGCGCCCTCTGCATCCCCGCGTCCCTGCCGTCCCCGCGAGAACCAGCCGATCATGATCCTGGTAACGCATTTAAACCACGGCACGCCAGGATCGACTGGAATCCCTCTCGATACGCCCTCTACGTCTCCGCCCCTCAGCGAGAACCAGGCAGCGAATAAAATAGCGGTCGAATTGACCGCTGGTGCTACACTTCCGCGATGGAATTTCTCGTAAACTCTCCCGGATTTCATGCCTATGTCGTGATGGGCCTGGTGGTGCTCGCGTTGATCATGTTCGCCAGCGAACGCGTGCCGCTGGCGACGTCGAGCCTGTTGATACTGGTTTTTCTGACGCTGCTGTTCGAGGTATTCCCGTTCACCGGCAGCTCCGGCCAGCTGCGCGCGAGCGACCTGTTTCTCGGCTTCGGTCACCAGGCGCTGGTCGCGGTCTGCGCGCTGATGATCGCAGGGCAGGCGCTGGTGCGCACCGGCGCGCTGGAACCGATCGGCCGCCAGCTGGCCCGCTGGTGGTCGCTGCGGCCTCTGCTGACGTTCCTGGCGGCGCTGGTCATCGGCGCGATGCTGAGCGCCTTCATCAATAATACGCCGGTGGTGATACTGATGCTGCCGATCCTGATCAGCGTGTCGCTGAAGACTTCGACGCCGGCGTCGGACCTGTTGATGCCGATGGGGCTTGCCACGTCGATCGGCGGCATGGCGACCAGCATCGGCACCTCGACCAACCTGCTGGTGGTTGCCGTAGCCGCGGATCTGGGCCTGCGTGAACTGGGCATGTTCGATTTCGCGTTTCCGGCCATCATTGCCGGCGGCGTCGGCATCGTATACCTGTGGCTGATCGCGCCGAAACTGCTGCCACCGCGCGAGGCGCGCCTGCCAGGCACGTCGCCGCGACTGTTTACCGCGCAGCTGCGGATTCATGACGACAGCGTTGCCAACCAGAAGAAGCTGTCCGAGGTCATTGCGCTAGCCGGCGGTAATCTCGAGGTCGTGCATATCGTTCGCGGCAAGAACAACAATCGCCTCGTCGCGATTCCCGACATGGTGCTGCGCAGCGGCGATCGCATCATCGTCAAGAGTACCCCCGATCGCCTCAAGGAGCTCGAAACGGTGCTCGGCGCCAGCCTGTTTTCGGGGGACGAGCGCGTCGACGACGAGCACCCGTTGCAGGACGCGACGCAGCAGATCGCCGAAGTCGTGGTGGTGCCCGGCTCGACGCTGGACGGACGTACGCTGGCCAATATCCGTTTTCGCGAGCGCTACCAGCTGATGGTACTGGCGTTGTTCCGCTCCAATAAGTGGGCCAGCAAGCAGGGTACCGAGCATACCGAGGAGACGCGCCTGCACTCCGGCGACGTGCTGCTGGTGCAGGGTTCGCTCAACAACATCAATCGCCTCAAGTCGAGCCGCAACCTGCTGGTGCTCGACGCCAAGTCGGCGCTGCCGATTTCGTCGCGCGCGCCGCTCGCGATGTTGATCATGCTATGGATTATCCTGACGGCGGCATTTGGCCTGTTGCCGATTGCAATCAGCGCGCTCACCGGCGTGCTGATGCTGTTGCTGACCGGCTGCCTCAAGTGGTACGACACCACGCGCGCACTGAGCGCGCCGGTCATCCTGCTGATTGTCACCAGCCTCGCGATGGGCACCGCGATGGTGCAAACCGGCGGCGCCGATATGATCGCGAGCGCCTACGTGTCGCTGTCTGCCGGCGCTTCTCCGGCACTGATCCTGAGCGGACTACTGGCGATGATGGCGTTGCTGACCAACGTCGTTTCCAACAACGCGGCCGCGGTCATCGGCACGCCGATCGCGATCGGCATTGCCCACCAGCTCGGTCAGCCTGCGGAACCCTTCGTGCTGGCGGTCATCTTCGGCGCCAACATGAGTTTCGCGACGCCGATGGCCTACCAGACCAACCTGCTGGTGATGAACGCCGGCAATTATAGTTTCGGCGATTTCGTGCGCGTCGGACTGCCGCTGGTGCTGCTGATGTGGGCGGTGCTCAGCTTTCTGTTGCCCTGGCTCTACGGCATCTAGCCAGGCGCTGGCGGGCAGGCCCCCGCTTGGGTAAAATCCCCGTTTTCCGATGCAGGTCGCTATGAAAAAGCAATTACTGGTAATGCTCGAAATGCAGGACGCGATGAACGCGCGCGTCAATCCCGAATGGCGCCAGGCCGGAAACGCGTGGTACCGCGCGATCTGGACCGAATGCGCGGAAATGCTCGATCACTACGGCTGGAAATGGTGGAAGCACCAGCAGCCCGACCTCGAGCAGGTGCGCCTCGAGCTCGTCGATATCATGCATTTCGCGATGAGCGACTACTTGCTGCAGGATGCCGACAACGAGGCCGTCGCGGTGCGCATCGCGGCCGAGCTATCCGCCCCGCATCACGACGACGATATTCGCGCTGCGATCGAGTCCATGGCGCAATCCACGATTGCATGCAGGTCGATGCATTTTTCCGATTTCGCCAACGTCATGGCGCTGATCGATATGGATTTCGACCAGCTTTACCGCACCTACGTCGGCAAGAACGTGCTCAATTTTTTCCGCCAGGATCACGGCTACAAGGAAGGCAGCTACGTCAAGATCTGGGACGGCAGGGAGGACAACGAGCACCTGGCCGAGCTGCTGACAGCTCTCGATTGCAGCAGTCCTGACTTTCGCGACGAGGTGTACCGGGGCCTCGCTGCGCGCTACCCCGTCTGACGACTTTCATTCCGTCCCGAGCCGTCCTCACCGGTGTCAACCGCTTAACGGGCTTTTCATTGCCGGAGTAATTCCCTATTCTGCCGGGATGAGGATGATTCTTACCAGGCATTACAAGACAAGAACCAACCAGGAGGGCAGGATTCTGGGCTGGGGAGATTCACCGCCTGGCGATGACTGGAGGAGCGATATCGATTATATCGATGCCCGCTTGCGTGCGCAGGGGATACGTTTCGACGTCGCCTTCTCCAGCGATCTGGAGAGATCGCGTCGGACCACGATGATTCATGCCGAAAACCTCGGCATTGAAGTCGTCGAGAACGCCCCGGAACTGAACGAAGTTCATTACGGGGATTTGCAGAAAAAGGAAAAGAGCTCGGTTGCAGAGCTTTATCCGCAGCACAAGTTGAACCCGGACCTGGTTTATCCCCGGGGCGAGAGCTTCCGGCAGATGCAGCAACGCAGCGTCGCCTACGTTTCGTCTGTCGCGGCTGCGCGTCCAGGTCAGACTATCCTGGTCGTTTCCCACGCGGGCGTCATCAGGGGAATCGTCAGCCATTTTCTCGGTCTTGAATACGCCGAGAACCTCAAGCGCAGGATACCGTTCCGCTATATCGGTGATTTCCTGTTCGACGGAGAAAAATGCCTCGGCTACGACGAACTGGGAATACCCTCCGGGTTTGTATGCGACAGGGTCATCGAGATACCCCTCAATACGGGCGCAGCTCCGTAAAAATCCCCGCGCAATGCCGCTGCCAATTCTGACCCGGTCGACCTGGCGTCAGTCTTTATCGTCGACGAAGGCTTTTGCGCCGAATACTTTCTCTGGCGTGCTGTCAAAATTCTCGGCCAACGTGGCGATGGTGAATCGCATTATTTCGGAGAATACCTTGTCCCGGCTTTCGTTTACGGCAATATGGATATTGGCGCGATCGGCTTCGGACAACAGGTAACTCTGCAGACGCCAGATTTCGTCAAAATATTGCAGGTAATGCGCCGCACCCCGGTCCGGCACGTTGGTGCTGCGCGCCTTGATTCTCTGTTGCAGGTGCTTGCGTTTAAGCAGGGCCAGCATTACCGGTATTACCACCGCGTTGGTCTTGGCCTGCAATTTTTCCATAAAGACGGGATGCAGGTGCACGCCCTCGAGCACCAGCGATACGTGTTCACGCGTGGCGCGGTCGACCACCGCCTCGATCGCGAGCGAAAGTAAATCGGCCTGGCTCAGGTAACCCTGCACCAGCAGTTCGTCGGGCACCTCGTCATGGATCTTCTTGAAGCCGGGCAAACCCTTCCATGCGGTAAAGGATGACTGGTGCAGAACCGGCATCAACCGCTCCGGAATCATGGTGCGCATGACCTCGCGCAGCATGTCGGTTGACTGGGTGCGCACGATTTCGAGCCGACTGGCCAGCGTGTTCGCGGTAGAGCTCTTGCCACAACCGGCGGTGCCGCCAATCAGGTAAATCAACTCGCGGCCGCTATTGATGAAGTCATGCCAGACCAGCCATCGATGTGCGACGGCTGGCCCGAGATTGCTGGACTGTCGCAGGTAGCGATAGATCAACATCGCGAGATGCCTGGATTTGATCGTTTTTATAGACTTGTTAGTCAGGTGATCCTGCAGCATCTGCACGACCTCGTCAGACTCGCGGGATCTCAGTCCTATGGTTTCCAGGCTGTGCCGGAATTTAAGCCGCGAAAACGGATCCAAACGCCCGCACTGTTGCTCAACCTGGATCATCAGCGGGCTATTGCGATTTTCGTAACGGGTGACGACACCTTCCTTGCCAAGCGAGGTTAATCGTTTGATCACCAATTGATTGAGATCGTCGGTGGAAATCAGCGCGGTATTTGCCAGCTCGTTGCGTATTTCGGAGGCAATGTGAGAGGCTTCTTCGAAATCCAGGCCCGCGTCCTGCAGGCTGCGAATCAGGATACCCCTCAGGAACGGAATCCGGGTCTCCTCAAGGTCTTCTACTAGTGTTTTAGCCACGTACCTCCAGTAATGCAGGGCTGGGTAAATATGAAAACGACCCTACTATTTTAAGCCCCAGCGAGCGATATGCAAATAAAGAAATGAACCACGCAATGTAAAAAATGCACAACTGACTGGAGGATTTTCTGGCGTCGGTGATGAAAAAAATCGGCAGTTTGTTTAGCGACTGTTTCAGGCAGCCAGCCATAGATGCGGCTGTCTGGCAAAGGCTCCCGGCAATTACCCGTAACGTCCTTCGATGTAGTCTGCGGTTTCCCGGTGAATGGGGGTGACGAACATGTCGGCGGTATCGGTATGCTCGATGACCTTGCCCATCAGCATGAAAATACATTCCTCGCTGGCACGGCGGGCCTGTGCCATGTTGTGGGTCACGATCAGAATCGAGTATTTTCCCCTCAGATCCCAGATCAGTTCCTCGACCGCGGCGGTACCCTTGGGGTCGAGCGCGGAGCAGGGCTCGTCCATCAGCAGGACGCTGGGTTTAACCGGCAGCAGTCGCGCAATACATAGCTTCTGCTGCTCTTCCAGCGACAATTCCGTGGCCCTGCGTTTCAGGTGATCCCTGACCTTGTCCCAGAGCAATACCTGGCGCAATGAATCCTCGACGATCTCGTCCTCGTCGTCACGGGTGTACCTTTTCTCCCGGTTATGCAGCTTGTGGCCGAACAGGATATTCTCGCGAATCGAAGTCGGCAGCGGGTTGGGCCGCTGAAACACCATGCCAACCTGTTTGCGCACCTGCACCAGCTCCACTTCCGGGGCGTAAATATTATTGCCAAACACGTCGATGGAACCGGTGATGCGCACGTATCCCAGCCGCTCGTTGATCCGGTTTATGCTGCGCAGAAAAGTGGACTTGCCGCAGCCTGATGGACCAATCAACGAAGTGACCCGACCTTGCTTGATCTTCAGGTTGACATCGAAAAGTGCCTGAAAAGTGCCGTACCACAGATTCAGGTCTGACGTATCGATCGCCAGTTCGGTGTCCATATCGTGTTCGTTCGCTGTGCTGCTCATATCGATTCCCGAATCCATCAGCCGAAGCGCCCTTCGATATAGTCGGTGGTACGTGAATCTTTCACCTGCCCGGTAAACAGGGCCTCGGTTTTTCCTATCTCGACGCATTCCCCATCGAGGAAGAACGCGGTGCGGTCGGCCAGTCGACGGGCCTGCTGCACCAGGTTGGTCACCAGGATGATGCTCATCTCCGGTTTCAGTTCCTTGAGAACGTCCTCGATGCGCATGGTCGTCACCGGGTCCACCGCGATCGAAAACTCGTCCAGCATGAGCAGCTCAGGCTCCTGCGACAGCGCCCTTGCAATCGTCAGCCGCTGCTGCTGGCCGCCGGATAACAGGCTGCCGAGCGAATCCAGCCGATCCTTGACCTCGTCCCACAGGGCTGCGCGCGTCAGGCAGCGCTCGACGATGACGTCGAGTTCCGCCTTGTCACGAATGCCGCGCAGCCGTGGCACGAAGGCCACGTTCTCGTAAACAGTCAACGGCAGCCCCACCGGCAGCGGGAACACGACGCCGATGCGATTGCGCAGCGCGTAGACGTTGCGCACGTCGCGAATATTGGTGCCTTCGAACAGGATTTCGCCATCGACCGACATTTCGCTGTTGAAATCATTCATCCGGTTCAGGGCCTTCAGGAAAGAGGTTTTGCCGGCATTGGCCGGGCCGATGATGCCGAAGATTTCGTTCTCCCTGACTTCCAGCGTAATTCCGGAATTCGCCGTGGTCGACCCGTAGCGAATCGCGAGGTCACGAACCTCGAGCTTGACCCTGGCATCGCGGGACTGCGCAACCCCTGCCATGTCCTCGGCCGCGGTTACCATTTCTTTTTCCCGCGCAGGTGCATACGCAGCGCGATCGAGGCGCTGTTCATCAGCAACACCATCGAGATCAGCACCAGCGCGACGCCGTACGGCAATGCCTCGGGAACGTTCGGTACCTGAGTCGAAACCACGAACAGGTGCAGTGACAGCGCCATGGTTTGATCGAACACGCTCTCGGGTAATACCGGGATAAAGAACGCGGCGCCGGTAAACATGATCGGCGCGGTTTCGCCGGTGGTGCGTGAAACTTCGAGAATGACGCCGGTCAGGATGCCGCTAACCGAATTCGGCAGTACGACGCGGCGTATGGTTTGCCAGCGTGTCGCGCCCATGTTCCAGCAGGCTTCGCGAAAAGCATGCGGGACCGCCTGCAGGGATTCGCGCGTCGCGACGATGACCACCGGCAGGGTCATTACCGCGAGCGTCATGCTGGCAGCAAGGATACTGGTGCCGAAACCGAAGAAGATCACGAAGGCGCCGACGCCAAACAGGGCGTGCACGATGGAGGGTACGCCCGCGAGGTTGATAATTGCGAGGTTAATGGAGCGCGTAAACCAGTTGTCGGGTGCGTACTCGCTCAGATATACGGCCGCCGCGACGCCGACCGGGACCGAAATTATCAGCGCCACGCCAACCAGCCAGACGGTACCGAGCAGGGCAGGGAAGATACCGCCCTTCGTCATCCCGTTGGTCGGG
>JAOTUD010000553.1 GCA_029864065.1 Gammaproteobacteria bacterium
TCAGCGAAGTCAGGTACCCGTTGATGCGTCGATTCTCGACAACCTTGCCATCTAGCCAGTTAGCCATTGCTGAACTCCGTCAAAAGTACTGCGAGCGTCATATCAGGCCGCCAGCCGACGCAGACTATAGGAATCATTCTTTTCCATGGCCTCGAGATACAAATCCTCGAATTCGTCGACCACCGAATCGCGTACCTCGGGCAGCGCCAGCAGGCGCTCTGCCCAGGCGCTCACTTTTGGCATGGTCTGGGGATCGATAACGGAGAGCTTACCACCGGCCACGGAATTTTGCCGAAACAATGGCGCGAACGCCGTGTCGGCCAGGGAAAACTCTGCGCCGTTAAACCATGGACCGTCGCCAAGCCGTTTCTCGACCCGCTGCAGCTGGCTCACCAGCCGGCCGCGGTACTTGTCGTAACGCTCCTGGTCCTTGCTCATTTTCATCATGTAGAGATTACCGAGCATGTCGGAGGCGAACTCGATCCAGGCGCGATTCTTGGCGCGCGCGAGTGGGTCCCTGGGTTGCAGATCCCCGCCGGTGATTTCGTCGAGGTACTCGTTGATGACGGCCGATTCGAACAGGATTTCGTCGTCCACCCTGAGCACCGGCACCTTTTGCAGCGGCGATATTTCGAGAAACCAGCCGGGCGGGTCTGCCAGGTCGATGTAGGTGATGTCGAAATCGATATTCTTGTGTTTCAGCGTGATGACCGCGCGTTGCACGTACGGACAGGTCTTGAAACTGATCAGGTGTAGCGACATTGTGATTCCCCCGCGATTTAACGGTATCATTGATCTACCCGCGTAACTTATGGGTAAACGCCTGAATCTCAACCCCGGATGGTCTGCGCCCGGGTCGCAAATGGGCAATATAGGAGCAATTCAATGTCGACGTCATCACTGGGTCTCGATGATAACCTGCAGCAATACCTGCTGCAGGTATCCCTGCACGAACCCGGGGCCTGTGCGCGATTGCGCGAGCAGACCCTCGCCATGCCGGATGCCAACATGATCAGTTCGCCCGAACAGGTGCAGCTGCTGGTCCTGCTGTGCAAAATGCTGAACGCGACTAACGGGCTCGAAATCGGCACCTTTACCGGTTACACCAGCCTGCGGCTGACGCTGGCGCTGCCGCGGCTGCGCATGACCTGCTGCGACGTCAGCGAGGAATTCACCGCCATTGCCCGCCAGCACTGGCGCGCAGCCGGGGTGCAGGAGCGCATCGACCTGCAGTTGGCACCGGCGCAACAAACACTCGACCGATTGCTCGGTGAAGGCCTCGAAGGCGCCTTCGATTGCGCTTATATCGACGCCGACAAGATGGGCTACCGATCCTACGTGGAGTCCTGCCTGGTCCTGGTGCGCAGTGGCGGGCTGATCATGCTCGATAACGTGCTGTGGAGCGGCTCGGTCGCGGACCCGAAAGATCACAGCGCCGACACGGTTGCGCTGCGTGAATTGAACGCGTGGATCCACGAGCGGGCGCCCGGCCGCTACGACATGTCGCTGGTGCCGATCGGGGATGGACTGACCGTACTGCGCAAATACTCATAACAGTTCAATGCCTGATAACGGCTACCCGGGGATCTTTAGACCTCTTTTTTTAGCCTGATTTGCAGGTCTTCCAGGCTGCCGAGGTGTTTGCCGTCTGCAAATATCTGCGGCAGCGCTTTCGATCTCGGTAATCGCTCCCTGAACTCGTCGATGATGCCCGGCGCGCTGACATCGCGTTCCAGGTAGTCGAGGTTGTGTTTTCTCAGTAACGATTTAGCCTGCTCGCAATGAGTACAACCCGGCCCGGTAAATATTTCGATATCTTTCATCTAAGTACCCGTTTGAGCAGGGGAAACGGATCAATTTTGCGTTGATGCAAAGCCCCGTTCCCTTTGGATCCTAGTGCTTGACCTTGAGTTGCGGCTCGACACCTTCGAACATTGGCTCGAGTTCGACCCCGAGGGCATCGCCGAACTTGGAAACCGCGATGTAAATCGTGATGACGAATACCGCGTCGACGATTTGCGGCTCGCTCCAGTTGGCGTGCAGGCGCTCCCAGAGTTCCTTCGAGACCCGGTTGGCGTCCTCGCCAATCTGCACGGTCAGATCGAGCAGGGCTTTCTCTCCATCGGTGAAATGCGCGCTTGTTTTATACTTGTCGCCGTCGAGATCGGCGATTTTTTCCGGCGAAATACCGAGCATGTCCGAAACCCGCTCGTGTTGAACCACGCAGTACTGGCAGTCATTGCGCAGGGTCGCCTTCAGTATCAATAACTCCTTGGTTTTCCAGTCGAGCACGCCATCCTTCAGAATGGCCATGATTAAATCGGTAAATGCGGTGCCGTATTCGGGCTGATGACCGAACACCTTGAATATGTTTAACAGTGCCTGGAAGCGTTCTTCCGCCTTGTCGTAAAAGGCAAGGGTTTCGGCATTTGCCTGATCTCTTTCTACATATGAAACGCTCATGATTCTTCTCCTCTTGGTTTTTTGAACGATCGTTCTACGATTGGCCAAATTTTTTTAATCCAGCATCATCCTGGCCTGTGATGTGATGGCATTGATGGTGGATCGACGCGTTTTCGCGCGCGTCAATACACGCAAACCCAGAAACAGACTCAGTAAAGCTTTCGCGGTCGCAACCGAGTCTATCGACTTCCTGATGCTGCCTTCCTGCCTGGCGGCTTCAATTCGCTCTAGAAAAAATTTTTCGACCT
>JAOTUD010000045.1 GCA_029864065.1 Gammaproteobacteria bacterium
CAATGCCAGGTGCAGCGGGATTCGCTGGCGGTCGTCCGAGTTGCGGATTCGCTCGCACATGAATTGCTCCGAAATGTGCGTCACCATCTTGTTGCCGTGACGGTCCTCGATCAGTTTAAGCATCATGTCCATCGATGACTGACCGCCGGCGCAGGTAATACGATCGCGGTCGAACAGGAACAGGTCGTCGGACACCATCACTTCGGGAAACTCCTCGCGCAGGCTGGCGATATTTTCCCAGTGGATGGTGCAGCGGTAACCGTCGAGCAGCCCGGCCCGCGCCAGCAGGTAGCTGCCGGTGCACAGCGCCCCGAGTTTTACGTTGCCGCGCTTGGCGATGCGCCGCAACGCGAATTGCAGCTGTTTCGACCAGGCGTTGGCAATATCCGCGCCGCCGCAGACGAACAGGATGGAAATATCGGTTGCGTTTTCGATGCTGGCGTCGGGCGTAATTTCCAGCCCGTTGCTGGCTTTTTCCGGCAACCCGTCGATGCTGTAAACGCTCCAGCGATAGAGTTCCCTGCCGGCGTCGCGATTGGCCATGCGCAGCGGTTCGACGGCCGAGGAAAACGCGATCATCGAATAGTTGGGGACTTGCAAAAAACCGAAATGCTCGGGTTTTGAAGCGGTTTTTTCGTCGCTCATAGGATTGATTCAGCGAATCGCATGATGAATTTGATCACAAAGTGACCAATCGGCAAAATACTAGTCGCTAAATCTGGCCAATGCACGATATTTTTGTTTGCTTCGCCGATGAACAGGATACTTGCACTCTGGGCAACTCCCCGCTCCACGTCCACCGCCTTCGAGTGGGCGATGGGAAACCGGGGTGATATGACCTGTTTTCACGAGCCATACAACGAAGCCTTTCACTACGGCGAAGACCGACGTAACCACCGCTACTTTATCGCCGATCCGGCATTGCAGGCCACGCCCGGTTTGACCATCACGTCGGTTTATCGAAAACTTACCGCGCTCGCCCGGTCGGAGCGGGTATTCGTCAAGGATTTCGCGTACTCGATCTTGCACATGGCGAATGACGAATTCCTGCATGCGCATACACATACTTTCCTGATCCGCGACCCGCGGAAAATGCTGACCTCGATGCATTCGAGGTGGCCCGATATCACGCTCGCCGAAATCGGGTTCGAAGATCTGCATACGCTGTTCAGGCGGGTTGTCGACCGGGAGGGCGGTGCACCGGTCGTGCTCGATTCCGACGAACTGCTGGAAAACCCCGCCAACGGCATGCAGGCCTACTGCGCAGCGGTCGGCATCCCGTTTATTGCCGAGGCGCTGAGCTGGGAAAACGGGCAGGATGAAAGCCGGAATCCGACGTGGAACAGCGACGAGCATGGATTCCACGACAGCCTCAAGGCGAACAAGGGCCTGGCAAAGCAGCAGAGAAACTACCCGACGCTCGCGAGCCCTGACATGATCCGCTTATTCGAGGCCTCGAAGCCTCATTACGACGCGCTTTTCAGCCAGCGCCTCAGGATCGATTGAAAGTCCGTTTTGATCCCCCGGTCGCCTTCCGAAGACAAACCAGAAGTTGGTGGCCGTATTACCGGGCGGATGGTGAACTCAGAAATAATAGCGCCGGGGCGTTGCAAGATCCCCGCTTGCGCGGGGATGACATTAATGGGAGTCATCCCCGCGCAAGCGGGGATCTTATGACTTCGGGTAACAATCGGGCACATGGGTAGCAGCCATCAACTATTGACGCCCAGGGATTTCAGTCGCAGCCATGAAACCGGGAACCGCCGCTTCAGCTCTCGTCTTTTTCCGGCAGGAAGCCGCCCGCCTGCATATTCCACAGGTGCGCGTAGTGCCCGTTGCGCTGCAACAGCTGCTTGTGGCTGCCGTCCTCGATAATCCTGCCCTGGTCGAACACGAGGATGCGGTCCATGTGCGAGATGGTCGACAGCCGATGCGCAATCACGACTACGGTTCTGCCCTTCATAAGGTTTTCCAGGCCGAGCTGGATTTTTTTCTCGGTTACAGAATCGAGCGACGAGGTCGCCTCGTCGAGAATCAGGATCGGCGCATTCTTCAGGATCGCGCGGGCAATGGCGATGCGCTGGCGTTGTCCGCCGGAGAGCTTTATCCCGCGTTCGCCTACCAGCGAGTCGTACCGTTGCTCGGTCTGCAGGATGAAATCGTGGGCATGCGCCTTCTGCGCCGCCTCGATGACTTCGTCTTCGGTGGCGTCGAGTCGCCCGTAGCGGATGTTTTCCATCAGGGAGCGGTGAAACAGCAGCGGGTCCTGCGGGATCATCGACACGTTTTCGCGCAGGCTATCCTGCGTCACGTCGAGAATATTCTGCCCATCTATCAAGATGGCGCCCGCATGAGGTTCGAACAGCCGCAGGATCAGGTTTACGAAAGTGGATTTGCCGGAACCGGAAAAACCCACGAGACCGACCTGCTGCTTCGACTCTATGGTTACGCTCAGGTGCTTGAAAACCTGCATTCCCTCCTTGTAAATAAAGCTGACATCGCGAAAGCATATTTCACCGCGATCCACTTGCAACTCGGCCGCGTCCGGCTTGTCGACGATTTCGTGCGATTGAACGAAAACCGACACGCCGTCGCTGATATTGCCGAGGTATTCGAAGAACTCGAGGAAGCTGCGGCTCAGTCCGCGAGCCGCCTCGATCAGCAAGATGGTCAGACCCGCGACCATCGAGAATTCACCGACCGTCAGGTCCCCGTCTGACCAGATCTTCAGCGCATAACCCACCATGGCGACCATCAACACCATGGCCGCGGTGAACTGAAACCAGCGCAATTTTTCCATGTACCAGTAGGTGCGCAGGGCGTGATCGACCTCGTGGTTCAGGTAGTCGGTCAAATAGTCTTCCTCGTAATGGCGGCGCGCGAACATCTTGGCGTTCATCACGTTGGTCACGGAGTCGACAATCTTGCCGGTCACCAGCGAGCGCGCCTCGGCGAAATCTTTCGCGTAAACGCGGCAGCGCCGGGCCAGCAAATAGGACACGTAGATGTAAATTCCCAGCCACAGGCTCAGCACCAGGGCCAGCTCGCCGCTGGCGCCGAACAGGATGATCAATGCCACCAACGACTTGATGATCAACGGGTAGAAATCGAAAGTGATGCTCCACAGGGCGTGCATGCTGCTCATCGAAACCTCGGCGATACGGTTCGCCAGCGAACCCGCGAAATGGGATATGAAGTAGCGATGCGAGTGATGTTGCAGGTAGCTGAACAGCGATTTGCGAATTTCGGCGCGCAGGTAGGGACCGGTCATCACCAGCATCGCGCCGCTGGCGCGGCTGAACAACACGATCCCGAGGTTCAGCAGGGCAAACAGGATCATCGCATTCTTCGACGCGGCAAATATATCCGCGCCGGTTTGATGGGCCAGCGTTACCGCGTCGATGATCTCCTTGATCGCGTAGGGCAGCAGGATGGTGCAGGCCGCCTGCGCCGCCTCGAATACAAATATTCCGAATAACGTGTAACGCGACTTGAGATAAAAATAGAGCGCAAAGCGCCACGGAGAAGGGGAAAGTGGTGGAGCGTCCCTGGCGATTGTCAATGTCACATCCATGCCGCAAGTGTAACGGGCCATGCCGTTTTAGGGGAGGCTTAATCGGCAAATTCCTGCCAAAGGGAGATGCTTCGGCTTAATCGTCATTGCGGCCGCCGCGCCGCGATCCATTGATACCGTCGGGGGGTTGCGAGATCCCCGCTTGCGCGGGGATGACGTCCTTGGGGTCGGGCGCCGTGGTCCCCGTGAGTCATTGCGGCCGCCGCGCCGCGATCCATTGATACCGTCGGGGGGCTGCGAGATCCCCGCTTGCGCGGGGATGACGTCTTAAAGGAGGGGCGCCGCAGGCGCCCAGGTAGTTTATACCATCGAGTCGGGCATGGAATCTTTGCGCTGCCTGATGAAGTCGAGCAGGGCTTCGTCGAGGCCCGGATCGATCGGCGGCGGCTGGTACTCGGCGAGCAGTTTCTTGAAACGCTTGTTGCAGCGCTGCGCGTGATCGAGACTGCCTTCCGATTGCCATTGCTCGTAGCTGTTGTTGTCGGTAATCGGCGAGCGGTAAAACGCGGTTTTGAAGTTGCGCTGGGTATGATTGCAGCCGAGAAAGTGCACGCCGGGTCCGACCTCGCGAATGGCATCCATGGCCTGACCGTTCTCGGACAGGTCGACGCCGCCCATCAGGATCGCCATCATCGCCGCCTGGTCGGTGTCCATGATAAATTTTTCGTAACCCATCGACAGTCCGCCTTCCATCCAGCCGGCGGTGTGCAACACGAAGTTGACGCCGGCCATGACCGCCGGGTACAGCGTGCTCGCCGCCTCGTAGGCCGCCTGTGCGTCCGGCAGCTTGGACGCGCAAAGACCGCCGCCGGAACGAAACGGCACCCCGAGCCGGCGCGCCAGCGCCGCCATCGTGTAAAGCACCAGCGCCGGTTCCGGCGTGCCGAAGGTAGGGGCCCCGGACTGCATCGACATCGAGCTCGCGAAGCTGCCGAAAATCATCGGCGCGCCCGGGTTGACGAGCTGTACGAAGGTCATACCGGCGAGGGCTTCGGCCAGCGTCTGCGCCGCGGTGCCGGCCACGGTGACCGGCGACATTGCGCCCGCCAGGATGAATGGCGTGATGATCGTGGCCTGGTTATTCTCGGCGTAAACCTTGGCCGCGCCGAGCATGGTGTCGTCGAAAGTCATCGGCGAATTGGCGTTGATCAGGCTCGTGGCATAGGTGCGGGGGCGTCCGGTCTCCGGGTCGATGTAGTTTTCGCCGGCGATGATCTTGATCATCTCGATAGTATCCTGCGCGCGCTCGGGCGCGGTCACCGAGCCCATGAACGGCTTGTCGGAATACTTGATATGCGAATAAACCATGTCGAGATGGCGCTTGTTGACCGGGATATCGACCGGCTCGCAAATAGTGCCGCCGGAATGATGCAGCGACGGCGAGACGTATGCCAGCTTGACGAAGTTCTGGAAATCCTCGAGGGTCGCGTAGCGCCGGCCCTTGTCGAGGTCGAAAACGAACGGGCTGCCGTAAGCGGGCACGAAGACGGTGTTGTTGCCTCCGATCTGCACGTTGCGCGCCGGGTTGCGGGCGTACTGGGTATACTCTGCCGGCGCCGAGGCCTGGATAATCGAGCGGCACAGCCCGCGCGGGAAACGCGCGGTAACGCCGTCGATTTCGGCGCCGCCCTGCTTCAGGATATCGAGCGCTTCGGGCATGTCGCGAAACTCGATGCCGATTTCCTCGAGAATGGTATCGGCATTGTTTTCAATGAGCTGCAGGCCTTCCTCGCTGAGCACCTCGAAAACGGGTATCTTGCGGGTGATATAAGGCGCGCTTTCGACTACCGTCGCTGCCGCGCTGCGGCGTGCGTCACGTCCCCCGCGACCGCGTCGACCCCTGGCGGCTGGTGTTGCTTCACTCATTGTTGACTCCTGGTGACCCGGTCACTTTTGTTGGATCAAGCACTCAAGTATGGTTTTTGGCGATTGCAGGGGCTAACCTGCGCGCGACCCTGAACTATTTGCCAGCGTCATATTGTTTTCTCCGGGCGCGTTGCCCAAATTGGTGCATAGGAGTAAATTCGCTAGAATGTGACCGCAAGGCAACATCAATTTTCGGGGGCCGGGAAAATTAACGAAGATACCGCAGTAATCGGCATTTTATTGATCGAAGGCTATCCGATAATTCCGTTCAGTTGTGTCGTCGATTCGATGCGTGCGGCCAATCGCCTGTCGGACAGGCGCCTGTTCGAATGGCAATATTTCGCGCCCGGGGAAAAACCGGTAGCGGCGTCCTGCGGCATCACCGTACCCACGCGTCCGCTGGCGCTGGCAAAGGACCTCGAGACCCTGATCATCGTTGCGCCGAACACGGCCCAGCATTTCGATGACGCCGCCATCCTGAAACAGCTCAAGGCTCTCGACAAGCAGGGCGTCAACCTCGGCTCGGCGAGCTCAGGCAGTTTTCTGCTCGCGCGCGCGGGCCTGCTGGATCGCTGCCGCTGTACGATTCACTGGGAAAATATTCCGGTATTCAAGGAGCTCTATCCGCAGCTCGACGTGGCCTTTACGCTATACGAAATCGACGCGCGGCGCTTTACCTGTTCCGGCGGTACCGCAGCCCTCGACATGATGCTCAAGCTGATCGAGAATCGGCACGGTCGCCAGCTCGCGCAGCAGATTTCGCAGCAGTTTCAGCATGACCGGATCCGCACCGAAATCGATTCGCAGCAGATGGCCGATCGGATCGACCTGGCGATGAGCGCACCGAAGCTGATCGATGTCATCGACCTGATGGAAAATAATATCGAGGTGCCGCTTTCGCTACCGTCGATCGCCAAAAAATGTAACCTGTCGCTACGCCAGATCGAACGGCTGTTTCACAAGTATCGCAACGTCACCCCGAGTCAGTACTACCTGTCGTTACGCCTGATGTACGCCAAGCAGCTGCTGCTCAACACCAATCGCAGCGTGATCGATATATCGATCGCCACCGGCTTCGAAACCCAGTCGTATTTCACCGCCTGTTACCGCAAGCATTTCGGCAGCTCACCGCGCAGTCACCGTTCGCAGGTAGCCACCGAGCGCAGGGGGTAGATAGCGGACCGATGAATCAACCTGTGGTGGTGCTCGGTGCCGGTATCGTCGGCATCAGCTGCGCGCTCGAGCTGCAGAAACGCGGCTACCGGGTGACGCTGATGGATCGTCGTGGCCCCGGTGAGGAGACCTCGTCCGGTAACGCCGGTATCCTGAGCCTGAGCAATATTACCCCGCTAGCAGATCCCGCCCTGCTACCCCGCCTGCATCGCCTGGCGCTGAATCTCGATGCGGATCTGTTATTGCATTACCCGCACCTGCTGTCGCTGCTGCCGTGGCTGGCGCGGTTCCTGCGGCGCTGCAGGCGCGCAACCTACCTGGTAGACGGCGCCGCGATGGCCCTGTTGGCGCAGGCGTCGATCGACCTGCACAAGCAGTGGATCGGCGAGGCCGGCCTGCAGTCCCTGGTAAATCGGGATGGTGGATTAAAACTATATCGCGACCGGCGCAGCTTCCTGCGCGACGAGCTGGAGCGGGAACTGCTCGAGCGCTGCGGCGTCAGGCATACCCTGGTCGATGCCGCGCAGGTATACGAACTCGAGCCGGACCTGAAGCCTGTCTTCGTTCAGGGTGTGTTGATCGACGAATCGATTTCGATTCGTAACCCCGAAAAGCTTTGCAAGGCTTATGCGCAAATGTTCGTCGCTGCGGGCGGCCAGGTGAAACAGGCCGAGATCAGGTCCATCCGGCAGTCCGGTGGCGGCTGGGAGTTGATCGGCAGCTTCGGCGTCGAAAGCGCCGAACGGCTGGTCGTTTGCATGGGGGCCTGGACCCCCGACGTGATCGGACAGCTGGGCTATGCCAACCCGCTCGCGATCGAGCGCGGCTACCACGCGATCGCCGCCCCGGCGGAGGGCAGGCGACTGTCCCGGCCGATCTTCGATGTGGATGCCTGTTACGTCATGGCGCCGATGGAGATGGGTTTGCGTATTACCACCGGCAGCAATCTGACGCGGCGCGAAACCCGTCCCGACCCGCGGCAGGTGGCGCGCGTATTGCCGAGGGTGCGCGAGGCTTTCCCGATCGACCGCATCCTGAAGCGCGAGCCGTGGATGGGAAGGCGCCCGACGGTTCCGGATACGCTACCGCTGATCGGACCCGCGCCGCATCACGAAAACCTGTGGCTGGCCTTCGCACATTCGCACATGGGACTGACCATGGGGCCGATTACGGGGGTGTTGATCGCCAACTTTATCGGCGGCAAGCCGCAACCCTTCGCGACGCAAGCCTGCGACCCGGCGCGCTACCTGTAACCGTTACCGGTACCTGCCCGGGCTTCGTCCATGAAATCGAGCTTGCGTCCCTGCACCGTCCTGTAAAAGCAGCATTTTTCGAGTTCGACGCGGTCTCCGTCGTGCTTGACATGGACCCATTCGGGGCGCAGCAGCGGGTTGTTGAGGTGTCGCTGCAGGTCGGCGACGGTGAAAAAGCCCGGGTTCTTGATGATGCCGGTGCCATGGCTGAATTCGGCAGGCGGATCGTTGCGTTGCCGGTGATACCAGTCGAGCAGCGCCTGGAGACCCCGGCGCTGCTTTTGTTTCATGCTAAAACTTCGTTGTTCGCTTTGACGGTTACGGCGCCCGTTTTTGGATGGCGTTTATCGCCCGGCTGAAAGTGAAAACTGGCGAATTCCGGTTCGAGCGGTTTCTTGCCCAGGATGAAGTCGGCGGCGCGCGCGGCGATCATCTGCGTCGGCGCGTTCAGGTTGCCGCTGATGATGCGTGGCATCACCGATGCGTCGACCACGCGCAGACCGTCCAGCCCGTGCACCTTCATTTCCGCGTCGACCACCGAGTTTTCGTCGTTGCCCATGCGGCAGCTGCAGCTGGGGTGAAAATCGGTCGACGCGGTGGCGCGTATCCAGTTTTCGATGTCGGCATCCGACTTGACCTCGGGGGCCGGGTCGGTGCGCTCGCCACGAAACGCGATGAACGCAGGCTGCATCACCAGCTCGTTCATCTTGCGGAAACCCTGCACCAGTTCGCGCAAATCGAAATCGTCGCCCAGGTAATTGAAATGGGCCGCGGGCCGGTCGGCCGGGTTGGCCGAAGTCAGCGTGACCGAGCCCTTGCTGGCCGGTCGCAGCTGGTCGACCTGCAGCGTGAAACCCTGCGACAGGATGATTTTTCGCCCGCGGTAATTTGCCACGATGGGCGCAAAGTGGTACTGCAGGTTAGGGTAGTCGACCTCGTCGTTGCCGTAGATCAGGCCCCCGGCTTCCCAGATATTGGAGGCACCGAAGCCGGTCTGGTTGTATAGCCAGCGCGCTCCGATCTTGAGCCTGTTCCACGGGTGGCCGACGCGATGGTAGGTAATCGGCTGGGTACAGCGCCAGGTACAGTGAATTTTCAGGTGATCCTGCAGGTTCTGCCCTACCGCGGGCATCTCGTGCCTGATCTGGATGCCGTGTTTGTTCAGTTCGTCGGCCGGGCCGATGCCGGATAGCATCAGCACCTGCGGCGACTTGATCGCGCCGCAGGACAGGATGACTTCGCGGCTGGCGCGAATCACCCGCACCTTGCCCTGGTGCTGAAACCTGACGCCGGTGACGCGCGTGTTTTCGAGCAAGACCTGTTCCACCAGGGCGTGGGTTACCAGTTCGAGGTTCGGCCGCGACAGGGCGGGCTTCAGGTGCGCGACGGCGGCGCTGCAGCGGCGGCCGTCGCGAATGGTGCTGTCGAAACGCGCGAGGCCCTCGGGCTTGAAACCGTTGAGGTCGTCGGAATTACCCTGACCCGAGGTTTCGCCGGCGATCAGGAAGGCGTCGAAAATCGGGTTCTTGAGCTTGGCGCAGGATACCCCGAGCGGTCCGCTGCCGCCGCGCCATTCGCTGGCGCCGCGCTCGGAGGTCTCGCCCGCCTTGAAATACGGCAGGCAGTCGGCGTAACTCCAGCCCTTTAAACCGAGCTCGTCGTCCCATCGATCGTAGTCCTTCGGGTGGCCGCGCATGTAAACCATCGAGTTGATCGAAGACGAGCCGCCGATGACCTTGCCGCGCGGCAGTTCGATGTTGCGTTGCTCGAGTTCGGCCTCGTTCTCGGATTCGTAGTTCCAGTTGATCGAAGGGTCCTTGTAGACGCTGTGTATACCGGCGGGGATGTGTATCAGCAGCTTGCTATCCATCGGTCCCGCCTCGACGATCAACACCGAGTACTCGCCACTTTCGCTGAGCCTATTGGCGAGCACGCAGCCGGCCGAACCGGCGCCAAGAATGATGTAATCGTATTCGTTTTGCATGCGCAGAGCATCGCAACTGTATCGAGGCAGGTCAATCCTTAAATCGCCAAATCGCTTGGTTCCAACAGGGGCATCGCCTATGATCGCGTCGGAAGCAGAAATGACAAGTACCTACGTCCATGATTTATGACTTCGACCAGATAATCGATCGCAGCGACAGCTGCAGCGCAAAATGGGACAAGTATCGCCACAGCGATATCCTGCCGATGTGGGTCGCCGACTCGGACTTCGCGGTCCTTCCGGAAATCCAGCAGGCACTGCATAAACGCGCCGATCACCCGGTGTTCGGATATACCGAAACACCCGCGCAGCTGGTCGAATTGCTGGTTGAACGCATGCGCCGCCTGTACCACTGGAACATCGAGCCGGAATGGCTGTTGCCGCTGCCCGGAATCGTAGGGGCGCTGTATCTAGCCTGCCGCGCGACCGGCAAGGCGGGCGACCAGGTTTATCTGCCGGCGGTGATTTATGGGCCATTTGCGAAGGCCCCGGGTATCAATTCGATGATCAACCAGCCGATTCCGATGTGCACGCAGGAGAGGCGCATGATCATCGACATGGAGTGGCTCGAAGCACAGCCGCCGCGTCCCGGGCAATTGCTGATGTTCTGTAATCCGCAAAATCCGGGTGGTGCGGTGTATCGTGAAAACGAATTGCGGCGACTCGTCGATATCGTCAAGCGGCGGGAGCTGGTGTTGTGTTCGGACGAAATTCATTGCGACCTTGTTCTCGACCGGGACAAGCGACATATTCCGGCCGCGTCGCTGGATCGTGACATCGAGCAGCGCAGCATTACGCTGATGGCGCCGAGCAAGACCTTTAACGTGCCGGGGCTCGGCTGCGCGTTTGCCATCATCCCCAACCGGGCGCTGCGCTCGCGTATGAAAACCAATCCCTACATCGTGCCGCACGTCAATATCATGGGTCTCGCCGCAGCCGAGGCGGCCTACCGGTATGGCGCCGAATGGAACCGGCAACAGTGCGCATACCTCGCCGCCAACCGGGATTACCTGATCGATGCCATCAA
>JAOTUD010000046.1 GCA_029864065.1 Gammaproteobacteria bacterium
ATCGATGTGATCCCTGGCGCCATAACCGCGCCACCCCGGCGGCAGTTCCATGTGCATGACGTCGAGCGGTTCGTAGGCCAGCCGTGGCAGGTTTGCGTCTTCATCCGGCCAGCTTGCCAGTGTCCGCCGCAGCCAGTCGTTGTCGTTGCGCTGCGGGAAATCCTGGCGAAAATGTGCTCCCCGGCTTTCCTTGCGCTGCAGTGCGCCAAGGGCGACACAGAGCGCGAGTTTCAACTTTTTCTGCACGCGGTAAGCGGCGACGAGTTCCGGATTTGCACCAGGCACCTGGTTGTTGACGCAGATGTTGTGGCTGCGCCGCAGCAGGGATTGCAATTCCTCTACCGCCTCGCCAAGCCGTTCGCCATCACGGAAGATACCGACCTTGTCGGTCATGATGTCCTGCATTTCGCGCGTCAGTTTAAACGGATTCTCATTGCCGCCAGCCGTCATCAACTGTTGCAACCGTTCACGCTCTCGGCGCCAGAATTGCTTGACCAGGGCGCTCGAGAGCGTTGTCTCGCTGTCCGCGCTGTCGCAGTAATCGGCAATGAATTCGGACACCAGCATGCCAGCGACCACGGTTTCGGCCACCGAGTTGCCGCCCAGTCGATTGAAGCCGTGCATATCCCAGCACGACGCCTCTCCGGCCGCGAAAAGCCCCAGCAGCCTGGGGCACTGTCCGCGATGATCCGTGCGCACGCCCCCCATCGAATAGTGCTGTGCCGGGCGCACCGGGATCAGGTCGGTGACCGGGTCGATACCGAGGAAGTAGCGGCAGATTTCCCTGACCTCGCGCAGGTTGGATTCGATATGCTGGCGGCCGAGCAGGCGGATATCGAGCCACAGATGGTCGCCGAAACGCGAGCTTGCGCCATGTCCCGAAGACATATGCTGTTCCATGCGCCGCGATACTACGTCGCGCGAGGCCAGTTCTTTTTTCTCCGGTTCGTAGTCCGGCATAAAACGGTGCTCGTTGCCGTCCAGCAGCAGGCCGCCGTCGCCGCGGCAGCCCTCGGTCACCAGGATTCCGGCCGGGAATATCGCGGTTGGATGAAACTGCACCGCTTCCATGTTGCCAAGAGTCGCCACGCCTGTCTCTAGCGCGATGGCCGCGCCCATGCCCTCGTTGATAACGGCGTTGGTCGTCGACCGGTATATGCGCCCGAAGCCGCCGGTCGCGATACAGGTCGCACTGGCGACATAGGCAAGCAGTTCGCCGCTTACGAGATGACGCACGATCGCGCCGTAACAACGCGCGCCGTCGTGGATCAGGGCGAGCGCCTCGGTGCGTTCGTGTACGACGATATCGCGCGCGATTGCCTGGTCGCTCATGGTGTATAACATCGAGTGCCCGGTACCGTCGCTGACATAGCTGGTGCGCCATTTTCTGGTGCCGCCGAAATCGCGTGCGGTAATCAGGCCGTGCGCCGCGTCCTGCTCGGAAATGGTTACGCGCTTGCCGTTGATGACGACTTCACGGTCGCCGCGCTGCACGCGATTCCACGGCACGCCCCAGGCGGCCAGCTCGCGCACCGCCTTGGGCGCCGTGTTGGTGAACATGCGCACCACCTGCTGATCGGCGCCCCAGTCGCTGCCGCGCACCGTGTCCGCGAAGTGCAGGTCCTCGTTGTCGCCTTCTCCTTTGATACTGTTGGCGAGGCTGGCCTGCATGCCGCCCTGTGCCGCCGCCGAGTGCGAGCGCTTGGGCGGGACCAGGCTCAAAACGATACATTCATGGCCCCTGCGCTTGACTCCGATGGCGATGCGCATTCCGGCCAGCCCGCCGCCGATTACCAACACATCGGTATGTATTGTCTGCATTCGCCTAGTTTACCGGTAACGGTTTTGCAGGGAGGGATTGTTGCGTCTGCGATGCACCCGGCAGGTAACGTTCGCCGACATGCTCGCGGTGTTCGATGCCGATCTTGATGTAGGCCGCCAGCGTCAGCAGGCCGAGCACGATAAAGAACACGCTGATCGCCCATTTGGTGCGGCCGAGAATTCGGCGCGTCTGGCGCGGGTTCCTGCCTCTCGGCCAGCCCCACTTGAGCGCGAGCCGGTAGATGCCGATTCCGGCGTGCAGTTCTACCGCGAACAGCAGGACCAGGTAAAGGGGCCACATGACGCCGGTGACAACCCGGTCGGAGGAGGCGTAGGGGCCGATATCGCCGGGATGGGTAAACATACCGTACAGGTGCACCGAGGCGAAGAACATCAGTAACAGGCCGGTAATCACCTGTATCAGCCACAGCGTGGTGTCGGCATGGCCCAGCGAACGCGAGTGCCGCCAGAAGATTCGATACTCGCGGTAGCTGCTCGGCATATGGCGTATCGCGATCAGGGCATGCACCGCGAAGATTACGAATACGGCGGCGACAAAAAAGCTGACCAGTACGGGGTAGGGACGACCGAAAATATACTGGCCCTCGAACATGCGCGCGACGAAATAGAAGGCATCGTTACCGAGTAATATGCTGGAGACCATAAACATGTGCGCCCACATGAATAGCACCAGCGTTAAGCCGGTGACGCCTTGAGTGATATCCAGCCAGGCGGGCCAGCGACTGATTGTATTTGCTACAGTACGGTGATTTTTTGTTATTGACACGGATCGGTTTCAATTACTGGACTGGTCACCTTTGTAGCTAATCATTACCTGTTTTGAGATTTTCCATTTGACTTACATCAACTGGCGATAGAACTGGCCGTTTATTCGAAGTTTGGGAGAGATTGCCAAATGAAAAAAATCAGCAGTCCAAAGCAGCTACGCTTTCTATGAGAATTAACCCGGCAGGCTTCCCAGGGATATTTAAGTCTAATGCAAAAGGGGTGAGCCGAGCTTCTCCGGGGGAAGGCGATCTCGATTTAATGATGCTAAGGTACCGAGACCTGTGCCTTGATATTCCTGCGCTTCAAACTGTGCTCGCGGTGAAAAATATACAGGCCGCTGCCGATAATCAGGGCCGCGCCGGCCAGGGTCCAGCCGTCGGGCAAATCGCCAAACAGGACGAATCCGAACAGGGTCGCCCACAGCAGGGAACTGTAACTGAACGGTGCGACGACCGAGGCGGGCGCGCTGCGAAACGCGCGAATCAGGCACAGGTGCCCGATACAGCCGGCGATGCCGGCAAACAGGAACAACAGCCAGTCGAATGCCGCCACCGGCTGCCAGTAAAAAGGTGCGACGGCGGAAGAGACCGCGGCGCCGATGATGGCGGTATAAAACAGTGAAGTCATCGGACCGTCCTGGGCGCGTAACTTGCGGGTAAAAACCTGGTACATCGCGTTGGTAAACGCGGCCGCGAGGACGACCAGGATACTCAGCTGGAGGCTTTCGCTGCCCGGCCGGATCACCACCAGGGCGCCGGCGAAACCGACCGCGATTCCGATCCAGCGGCGCACGCCGACCTTTTCGCCTAGCAACGGAATCGACAGCATGGTGACGATAATGGGGGATAAAAACATGATCGTCGCTGCCGTCGTCAGCGGCAGGAAATGAATGCCGACGAAAAACAGGACCGTCGTCGCAAACATGAAAAACGAACGCAGGTACTGGTGACTCAACCACTGGCTTCTAATTTGCGTGGGCAGTTGTCGCCCCATCAAGATGGCGACGAAAATCAGGTGGAAAAAGAAACGCGCCCAGATGACCTGCGTGACCGGGTAGCTTTGCATCAGGAACTTGGCGGTGGAATCGAGCGTTACGAACCAGAACATGGTTGCGAGCATCCATGCGATGCCGGGCAGGGGGTTATCCGCGGATTCGGCCGGTGAGGCTAGCGTAGTCAAAATTCAAATCGAACCGTTTGTTGGTTGCAGCTGCTGGATGGTCCTAAAGAGAAGCAATCGTATATTGGGGGCAGGCCGCGTAATCTACAACAACTAATTGCACCGACAGGACGGTTTGTTTGGCCGCTGGTTTTCACAGGACTGGTTTCCTGACCGGATGGCGATTTTCTACCAGGAATCGAGGCGAGTTTTACGCCATTCGATTCCGCCAATCGCCAATGTTCAAGACTCACATCGACCGGTTCGTTTCTCTACGACCGGTTGTCACCAGGGAATAATGTTGCCGTTGTACTCGATGAACTGGCCGTTCTGCGCGGGCCCCGCAGATTGCAGGATGCTTTTTAACCCGGACACACTCGTGTCCGTGTCTATTTCGGCATTGGGTCCACCCATGTCCGTTTGAACCCAGCCCGGGTGCAGGCTGATGGCGCTGATGCCGCGCTCGGCGAGATCGATCGAAAGGCATTTGACGACCTGGTTGACGGCGGTCTTGGAACTGCGGTACAGGTAGCTGCCGCCGCTGCTATTGTCCGCGATGCTGCCGACCTTGCTGCTGATGACCGCGATCAGTTTCTGCTGGCTGGCCGCGACCTGTTCGACCAATGCCTGCGCCAGCATCAGCGGCGCGATCGTGTTGACCTCGAGCACCTCGCGCCATTCTGCCGCGTCGACCTTGCCGAAACTGACGCCACTCGGGCCGTAAATGCCCGCGTTGCTCAACAATATATCGATCGGCCTGTCACCGAGTTCACCTGCCAGCGTTGCCAGCTGCTCGTAATCGGTGACATCGAGCGCATGTATTTCGATCGTCGGGTTGCGTTCGGCAAGCGCCTGCAGTTGCCCGGCATCGGCAGGATTCCGGCAACAGGCGATCACCTGCCAGCCATCCTCGGCAAACTGCCCGGATAACTCTAGGCCGATGCCGCGATTGGCGCCGGTAATGAGTATGGCTCTAATTGTCATTTATGCTTCCTTTGGGTTTTTTCGCATTCACCAAAAATAATGTGCCGTTGTTTTATCACGAATGATGGTAATAGTTAACCTAACCATGATGCGAGATGCCAATTAAGCCAATAACAAGTGCACGGACTAAACGTTCTATGGGTTTGCGGAACTGGTCGATAAAACAGGGTAAAACGGTCCATTGGACTCCCGAGAGAAGATAATGGGCGAGTAAACCGGCTACAGCAAATGCCACTTCTATGCCACGAGACTAGATTGCTAATTTAATAGATTGATCCTGATACTGCTCTCAGGGCCGGACATAAAGGTTATTGATTTCCATTTGTCACTGGCCCTATTTTGTTCATCAATTTATAAGTGTGCAATTGATTGATTATCAAAATCGGCTAATACTCTGTAACCATTGTTGTGGTATGGTTATAGTTGTTGCCCACAAGTTAGCTGCCACCACAGATTTGCTACCAAGAATAATGTCCGGCGTTAAAGGGTGGCCTCATTAAACGTAAATGAAGACCTACAGATGAACGAGACTAGTGCAGCGTCAAACACGTCCCCAGAAGACGCACCTGTTTTACCAGGCGACAACTCCGATCAAGTCGGCATCGACAGGCTTAAGCGGCCACCATTATCAAAGCTACTGGGGCAGTTCATCATTCGACGTCCAAAGATGCTCGTGGTCGCATGGATGATTGTCGCGTTGCTCTTTATAGGTATCGTGCCAACGACGTATTTATGCTGGTGGCTAGGCATCAGTCATCTTTCGGCCTGGCCTGGTGAAAATTTGCTGCTCTGGATTCTGGCTGGACCAGGCATCTTCTTACTTTCATTTGCTCCATTATGGTATTTGATGGGTGTGATTTATCTGTTGCGAATTGTGGCTGATATCTCAGTCTCAATCGAGGAAGAGCCGATTCGTGCAGCTCAAACCAGCGTCATGGAGTCTGAGGCCGAGATGATTAAACGTTTCGAGTCCACTGATGATGTTGGCCTACTGCCACTCCTAACGTACAGTCGCGTGCAACTGGATGCCTACTACAACATTGGATTGAACCAAACCAGGAAAAGTTTTTTGCACGGCATAGTGGCTATGTGGTTTGGATTTGCACTCCTGCTGACTGGACTGGCGCTCTACATTGTTCCATTGAGTAAGTTTGGCTTAAATCCTCCCGCTGAGAACTTCGAAATATTGGTACTTGGTGGAGCGGCAATTATTGAGTTCATTTCTGCACTTTTCCTCTGGATGTACAGAAGCACGACAGCCCAGCTTACTTATCTTTATGACCGGCAAATGTACAGCCACACCGCAATCCTCTGTTTTCGGATGGCTTCGACAATTGAAAAAGAGAAGGGTGATGAAGCCAGAGCATCCATAGTTGCAAAATTGCTGGACTGGAATGCTAAGCCGGCAAGACCAGCGTCACCAAGTGGAAGCGGATTGGCTTCTTTACTACAAGGGCGGGTGCCTAAAAAAGAGAGCGATTGACGCCGATCCCATTGTGCGGAACTTACCGTCAACGTGTGGTTTGCGATTCCACGGCGGCCACGTCAAATTTACTGCGTCCGAACTCCAGCGTCTGGCCGTCCCTGATGCAATCGATGAAATGGTTGATCGTGTTTATTCTGCGTTTGCCTATCTTCAGGCGATTGCCGCAATTCCCCTCGCCGGTATAGATCGACTTGCCATCGGTCGAAACTCCCACGACGAAGCCCGTATGCCCTTTGCCCCCGGAATGTATCTGGACAAAAATATCTCCGGGCTTTGCGGCAGGGGTTTCCATTTCTACTCGCCGCGCCGCCCGCCACATGTTTTGCACGCCGATATGGTGTTTCCCTTCGATTGGATATTCGCCGAGCGCCTCCTTTAGCGCCCAGGAGACGAAGGCGCAGCACCAGGGCTGGCCGATAATACCGGTCTGGCCCCAGTAACCGTCGATATCGGGACTCCGGTTCGACCCGTCAGGTACTTCGAAGACCGGTTTGCCATGCTCCTCGTAGATCAGTTCGAGCAGCTGACGACGTTTTGGCTCGAGGCCTTGCGGAATATAAGGTTGAAAATGATTACGCTGTGCGTCGCCACTGGGGTTTTCCAGGGCCCACCAGGTTTTGGCCCCCACGACGCCATCCGCCTTTAGCGCAATACCGCGCCTGTCGACATGCTGCAATTGAAACAGCACGACATTATCGTGTGTTACCGTCTCGAATATTCCATCCGGAGGAGGACGGTCGGCAAAATAGCCATGGGCGGACAACAGGTGGTGCAGGCGGGAAACCTCTGGATCTGCTTCCAGTCGACGTAATGTTCTCGGCATGTCTTCCTCCCTGGTCAAATGTGATTGCTCTCGCTGATCGCAGCACTCAAGTTTGAACCGGTTTAAAGAAAAGACAAGCAGTAAGTCAGGGGTCGACCTCCCGGCAGGACACGGGTCGGGGCCAGGCCTGGAAACCCGGGTGGGCATATGCCAGGCGGAAAGTCATTTATTCAAGGTGATAGTTAACTTAATTGCCATTTATTAAGGTGGCAGTTAATTGATCTCGAAACGGCCACGTATTAAACCGACTGTCACCATAGTTGCCAGGGGCTTTTTCGGCCGTGATACTTTTGTGAATATTTTACGCGATACTCTGCGCTCGCTCGAATTGCCGTGATCAGCTGAAGCTTATAAATCGGCAATTACGAAGTTGAAAACTTCTGTTTTGACGGCCCGATTTACCGCCGCCAAGCGAAGCCAGTAATAATTTGAAAGAGGACGTTACAACCATGATTACTGCAAAGAAAACCACCGGCGTCGCGCTCGCGATTGCGGCCGCTGCCTTCCTGGCGACCGCGCCGATATCGACTCACGCCGCCAGCCAGATCGGCAAATGCATGGGCGCCAATTCGTGCAAGGGCCAAAGCTCCTGCAAAACCGCGACCAGCAGCTGCAAGGGATTGAATTCATGCAAGGGGCAAGGTTTCGAGGAAATGACTAAGGCCCAGTGCGACGAGGCCGGGGGTAACTTCGAAACCTGATCCGACCCCGGTCGACTCTACGAAACCGGGCGCTGTCCTGACGGTGTCCCGGTTTCGTTTTGACTGTGGATGGCTTTGGTCATGGCAGCAACGAGACCGGCGCGATTGAACTCTGCCTGGCAAAAGCGATCAAAACCCCACAGCCAGTCCGGAGCTATCCATGACGCAACCCCTCCATTCCAACCAGGCGGTTGACCACAGCTGGCCCGGCGACGTGGCCGGCGGCAAGCGGATTCTCGTGGTCGAGGACGACCCGGACATTTGCCACCTGCTCGAACTGCACCTGCGCGACAACGCCTACCGCGTCGACGTGGTCAGCAACGGCATCGACGGCCTGAACCGGGCCAGCAATCATGCCTACCAGCTCATCGTGCTGGACCTGATGTTGCCCGGACTCGACGGGCTCGAGCTATGTCGCAAGCTGCGCGGCCAGTCGATCACCGTTCCCATCCTGATGCTGACGGCCAAGTCGACCGAACTCGACCGCGTGCTCGGGCTCGAGCTCGGCGCGGATGACTACCTGACCAAGCCGTTTTCGATTCTCGAACTGCAGGCGCGCGTCAAGGCCATCCTGCGGCGCAGCGAGCTGGTCGCGAGCGCGGCAGGAAACGGGCAGGACGATCGCATCGAGTTTAAATCCCTGGTCATCGACGTGACCCGGCGTGGCGTATCGATCGGCGGGCACGGGGTCGAACTGACCGCGCGGGAATTCGACCTGTTGTTGCATTTCGCACGCCACCCGGGCCGCGTGTTCAGCCGCGGCCAGCTGCTCGACCAGGTCTGGGGCTATAGCCACACCGGCTACGAGCACACGGTCAACTCGCACATCAACCGGCTGCGCAAGAAGATCGACGGCACGCCCGGGCAGCCGCAGTACATCGAGACCGTCTGGGGCGTCGGTTATCGCTTCCGCGAAACCTGAATTGCGATGTTTTACAGCCTATACATCAAGCTGGTGCTGGTACTGTTCCTGCTGTTCCTCGGCATCGGCGCGGTGTTCCTGTTCGTCGCGATGTACACCGCGCCGATGTACCAGCAGGAAGTCAGCCAGCAGCTGAACCGGGACCTCGCGCATTACATCGTCGAGGAGCACGTGTTGATCGAGAACGGGCAGGTGCGGCAGGATAACCTCGCGGAGCTGTTTCAAAACGTCATGATCATCAACCCGAGCCTCGAGCTGTACCTGCTCGACGCCGACGGTCGCGTGATCGGTCACTCGATGGCGCCGGACAAGGTCAGGCAGAAACAGGTGTCGCTGGGGCCGATAAACCGTTTTCTCGAGCAGCCTGACGCGGGCCTGGTCATGGGCGACGATCCCGGCTACCCGGCACGTCAGAACAGTTTCAGCGTGGCGCCGATCGACGTCGACAACCAGCGCCAGGGTTATATCTACGCCATCCTCGGCAGCGAGAAGATCAACCACATTTCGGAAGTGCTGCAACGCAGTCTGATCATGCGCTGGAGCGCGAGCGCGACCGCAGCGGCGCTGGGCTTCGCCTTCGTCGCCGGCCTGTTGCTGTTTTTCTTCCTGATGCGCAAGCTGCGGGTGTTGAGCTCGGCGATGCAGGAATTCAAGAACACTCACCTGCAGGCAGCGGCGCTTGCGGCCGAGCCCGACGATGCCACCCTCGACGAGATCGACCGGATGACCGTGACCTTCCAGAAGATGGCGCAGCGCATCGACGAGCAGATGCGGCACCTGCAGGAAGTCGAATCCACGCGCCGCGAAATGGTAGCCAATATCTCGCACGACCTGCGCACGCCGCTGGCGTCGTTGAGCGGCTACCTCGAGACGCTGCAACTCAAGTCGGACGAGCTGACGGAAGAAAGCAGGCAGGCTTACCTGCGCATCGCCTACGAAAACGCGCTGCGGCTGACGCGCCTGGTCGAGGAATTGTTCGAACTGGCCAAGCTCGATTCCGATGACATCAGGCCGCGCGCGGAATCGTTTTCGCTGGCCGAGCTCGCGTTCGACGTGTCGCACAAGTTCTACCTGCGCGCGCGTGAGCAGAATATCGATTTCAACGTCGTCGTCGACGAAACCGTACCCGACGTGTCGGCCGATGTCGGCATGATCGAGCGCGTGCTCGACAACCTGATCGACAACTCGTTCAAGCATACGCCGGATCGCGGGCATATCCGCCTGCAGGTTGCGCCGCGCGACGGCAATGTCGAGATCGCCGTGACCGATACCGGTTACGGCATCGCGGCCGACGAACTGCCGTACGTGCTGAAGCGTTTCTACCGCAATCCCGGCAATTCCGTCACCGGCGAGCACAAGCCCGGGCTCGGCCTCGGGCTTGCGATCGCGTCGCGCATCGTCGAAATGCACGGCGGCCATTTGCAGGTGGACAGCGTCCAGCATCAGGGCACTACGTTTCGTTTCTCGCTGCCGGCGACGTGATCGCGTGATAGAAATTTTATAGTTTGGTGACCGCCACGTGATCTGCGTCACGCATAGTCAGGCCTCTTACTACAGGAGGAGAGACCATGATGACCACATTACGCAAAGCAGCGAGCGCCATGCTCGTGTCCGGGCTGATTGCATCGTCGAGCGCGCTGGCCGACGGCCCGGCGGCCTACCACGTGACGATCACCAACCTGACCAACGCGATCAGCTTCACCCCGATACTGGTCGCAAGCCATCGGCGCAGCGTGCCGACGTTCGAACCCGGCGAACCGGCGAGCCCGGAAATCACGGCCATCGCCGAGGCCGGTGATACGTCGCTGCTGGCGGCGGCGCTCGGCGATAACCCGCGGGTGGTCGACGTGCAGAGCTCGGGCGGCCTGCTGTTGCCGGGAGACTCGGTTACCGTTATCGTCAGGGCCACGCGCGGTGCCGATCACGTCAGCCTGGCGGCGATGATGCTGCCGACCAACGACGGTTTCATCGCGCTGGGCAGCGTCGCAGCGCCGAGGCGTGGCTCGGTGACGTACTTTTCACCGGGATACGACGCCGGCACGGAGCCGAACGACGAGTGGTGCATGCACATTCCGGGCCCGACCTGCGGCGGCGCAGGCCCGTCGCCCGGCGAGAATCCCGACGACGAGGGCTACGTGCATATCCACCGCGGCATCCACGGTGTCGGCGAACTGAGCCCGTCGGTT
>JAOTUD010000554.1 GCA_029864065.1 Gammaproteobacteria bacterium
ATCAGCAGGACACAGGCCTCGGCATCAGCGTTTACTTCGGCCGCCACAAGGGCAGCGCGAGCACGTCGAATCTCGACCTCGAAGCGATTCGAAAATCGGTCGAAGCCGCGTGCAATATCGCGCGCTACACGTCGGAAGACCCCTGCACCGGTCTCGCCGACGCCGAGTTGATGGCCATGGAGATGCACGATCTCGATCTCTACCATCCGTGGAACCTGGAACCCCAGGCGGTTATCGATCTGGCGCTGGAATGTGAAAACGCGGCACTCGGTTACGACAAGCGTATCGTCAATTCCGAGGGCGCCTCGGTCGACCTCAGCGCGGGGGTTTCGGTTTACGGCAACTCGCATGGATTTTTACAGGCGCAGCATAAAACCCGGCACAGCATCAGTTGTGCGGTGGTGGGCGAGTACCAGGGCAACATGCAGCGCGATTACTGGTACGACGTCAGCCGTCACCCGGACCAGTTGGCGAGCGCGCGCAGCGTTGGCGAAAAGGCGGCCGAACGCACCGTGCGCAGGCTCGATGCAAGCAAGCTCAAGACCCAGCAGGCCGCGGTGTTGTTCGTCCCCGAGCTGGCGCGCGGCCTGATCGGCAACCTCGCGTCGGCAATCGGCGGCGGTGCGCAGTATCGCAAGGCCAGCTTCCTGCTGGAAGCGGTGGGCGAGCGGGTTTTCCCGGAGTTCGTGCAATTACGCGAAGACCCGTTCATTCCGCGGGCGCTGGGTTCGGCGAATTACGATTCCGAGGGCGTCGCCACGCATGCGAACAGCCTGGTCAGCGATGGCGTAATCCAGCATTACCTGCTGGACAGCTACTCGGCGCGCAAGCTGGGGCTGGCTTCCACCGGCCATGCCAACGGCGTGCATAACCTGATTCTCGACGATACCGGAAAATCTTTCGATCAGTGCCTCGCCGCGATGCATCGGGGTTTCCTGGTCACCGAGCTGATGGGGCATGGCGTCAATACGGTGACCGGCGATTACTCGCGCGGCGCCGCCGGATTCTGGATCGAGAACGGCAGCATCGATCACGCCGTCGAAGAAGTCACGATAGCGGCGAACCTGCGCGACATGTTCAAGGGGATAGTCGAAATTGGCAAGGATGTCGACCCGCGGAGCAGTATCCGCTGCGGCTCCATCCTGGTCGAGCGCATGATGATTGCCGGTAGCGCCTAGCATGGTTGCAAAATCCCTGCCTGCCCTGTTGCTGCTCATCCTGCCGCTGGCGCAGGTTTGCGCGCAGAATGCGGCCGCGGCGCCCGGCTACGTTTTCAGCGTGACCGTCAGCTCCCCGCAGCAGCTGGAGGTGGTGCTCGACCGCGCCGAGGACCTGCGCAAGCTGTTCCAGCCGGGGGACCTCGGGAAAATTGCGATCGTGCTGCATGGAGACGAGCTGCAGCTGTTCCAGAAGAATAACTACCGGTCTAACCAGTCGCTGGTGGATCGCGCGCGGGTGCTCGACCAGGATAGTATTATCGATATCAAGGCCTGCCAGACCATGATGCGGATGCTCGATATCGAGCAGGCGGACCTGCCGAACTTTATCGAGCAGGTGCCGTTCGCGCCGGCCGAGATCGAGAGGCTGCAGCGAGAGGAAGGTTTTACCCGCTTATAAGTCCCATTCCACCCCGCGCAGGGTCAGGATAACCGGGCTTTCTCCGGACTCGAGCTTTTCGATGCGCAACGGCAGCAGCGGATTGTCGGCATCGTAATAATATTTTATTTTCGAGTTCGATTGCACGATCAACTGTTCGTAGACCCTGGCCTCGAGACTACGGCCGTCGACGGAGACCCTGTCCTCACCGCTGAAGACCAGGCGCGATTTAACCAGTTTCCCCCTGTTGTAGAAATCAACCGTCGTCGAGGTAACCTGGTGCTGGCCCATCGCCGCGGCAAGCAAATGAATGCTCTGAAAATCGTAAACCCCGTCGCCGAGTTGCAACTGTCGTTGCTTGCCTTTTCTCAAAACATTTATTGTGCCGCCGCTCCAGTCGAAGCGCGCGGATTCGGTGTTACGTTCTTTGTCAGCATCGCCTACCAGGATTTCGTGCAGCTGAATTTCGCTATCTGCCTGGCTAAAGGTGGTTTCGATGTAGGGTTGCTTATCCGTAAACCACGCGTAAATGCCGCGCGCCCTGGTCAGCGAACTCCAGCGCCAGCGTTCGCCCGAACGCTGCAGCCTGAGGTCGGTAGTGCCGATGCGCATGCCGCCCTTGAACAAATCGTAGCTGGCGTTGAAGGAGCGCAGGGTTACGTCGGCGACGAGACCTGGCGCGGCAAGCAAGGACACCAGCAGCAGGCTAAGGCCGATAATGGATCGGCTTTTCGAGCAAGGCCTGTTCATAGAACAACTGGCCTCCTTTGATGGCTAGTTTATCGTTCCCGAGCCAGCGCAATAGCTGGGGGTACATCTGGTGTTCGAGCCGCTGTCCTTTTCGTTGCAGATCCTGCACCGTATCGCCGGCTTCGATCGGATAGCTGGCCTGCAGGATTACCGGCCCATCGTCGAGCTCGGCGGTAACCAGGTGAATACTCACGCCGTGCTCTGTTGCGCCGTTGTCGAGGGCGCGCCGGTGGGTGTGCAAACCCTTGTAGGCCGGTAACAGCGAAGGGTGAATGTTCAGGATACGATCTTCGAATGCGTGGATGAAGCCCGGCCCCAGAATGCGCATGAAACCCGCCAGCACGATGTAA
>JAOTUD010000556.1 GCA_029864065.1 Gammaproteobacteria bacterium
GGCGCCCGGTCCCAGTCGGCGTGTGGCACGCGCCGATTCGGGGGCACGGGAAAGCCTTGCATGATTTTCTTCATTGGTGATTTTGGCAAAAGCGGAGGTTGTTGAACAGAAACTGCCATGGCCGGAGCCATGGCAGTTCGGGGTCTTGCATCGGCAAACGAACTACTTCTGTAATTCGGTCCAGATCGCGGTGTACAGCTCGGTCGCCGCAGGCGGGCAGGCCGGCAGGAATTTTCCGGCACCCGCCAGTTTCGCGGGAATAATGATTTCCGGCGCGTTTTTCATGTCGTCCGGCATGTACTTGTCGGAACCCTTGATACCGTTGGCGTAGCGCGCGAAGGCCGAGATCAGCGCCGCGTTCTCTGGCGCCATGACGAAATTCTGGAACAGCTTGGCGTTCTCGACGTTCTTGGCATCCTTCAGCACGGCGACACTATCCATCCACAGCGCAAAACCTTCCTGCGGATAACCGTAGCGAACGTCCGAATTCTTTTCGCGGGCGCGAAACGCGGCGCCGTTCCAGTAGAGCGATGCGGCAAGATCGCGACCGGCGAACTTCTCGATGACGCCGTAATCCATGGATAGCCAGTGCTTCTTGGCAGCAACCAGCTTGTCACGCACCTTGCGCAGCAGCGCCTTGTCGGTGGTGCAGGGTTCGCCGCCCAGGTACATGATCGCCGAGCTCATGACGTCGTTCATTTCCGGCGCGACGTTGATCTTGCCCTTGAGCTCGTCCGGCGGGTCGAGATAAATTGCCGCCGTGTTGATGTCGCCCTTGTATACCGAGGTATCGACGATCATACCGACGCTGCCCCATTGCCACGGAACCGAGTAACGGCGGCCCGGGTCCCATACCGGATTGGCAAACTCGGGCAGGACGTGCTTGAAGTTCGACATCTTGTCGGGGCGGGTTTCCAGCAGCAGGCCTTCGTCGATCCAGATCTTCATGTAATTGGCCGACGGCACCACCATGTCGAAACCGTGACCGCCGGCCTTGACCTTGGCGAGCGCACCCGAATTGGAGTCGTAATCGGTGATCGTGACCTTGACGTCGTATTGCTTCTCGAACTTGCTGATCAGTTCCGGGTTGGTGTAGTTGCCCCAGTTGAACAAGTTCAGCTCTCCGGCGGCGGAAGCGGTGCCAGCTATGGCCGCCATCGCTATCGCGACGACCGAGCCCTGTAGAAAGTGTTTCATGTTTCTGTCCTCATTTTTTTGTTGTACTAAAGTTGTACCTTTCACGATTTCTTGCGATTGAGCAGGAAAATCAGGGATACCAGTATAATCGAAACCGCGAGCAATGCACTTGCAATTGCGTTCATTTCGGGGGTTATCACGCGGCGTAACTGGCCCAGCATGTAGGTCGGCAGCGTGTCCTGGCCCGCGGATTTGACGAACTCGGTGATGACGACGTCGTCCAGCGAAATGACGAAGGCGAGCATGGCGCCCCCGAGTATGCCCGGCCACAGCAGCGGCAGGGTTATGCGCCTGAAGCAGCGCCACGGGGTCGCGTACAGGTCGGCGGCGGCGGTCTCGAGGGTCCTGTCCATATCCTCGAGCCTGGCGCGTATCGGCAGGTAGGCAAACGGGATGCAAAAGGCCGTGTGCGAGGCGACCAGGTAAACCAGGCCCTGGTACCCGGTTGCCTGCTTGATCGTCGCAAAAACGATCAGCAAGGCCACCGCGGTGACGATCTCGGGCACCATCAGCGGCTGGTTGATCATCGTATAAATTGCCGTCTGCCAGCGAAAAGGGCGCGTGCGCGTGGTGCCGAGCGCGGCCATCGTCGCCAGCACCGTCGAGTAAAGCGCCGCCTGCAGCGCAATCACCAGCGACAGCAGGGTCGCCTCCTGCACCTGCTCGTTATCCCAGGCCGAGAAGTACCAGCGGATCGAGAATCCTTCCCACAATGCCAGCGATGTTCCCACGTTGAACGAGTAACCTACCAGCGTAATTATCGGCGCATACAGCATCAGGAAGCAGGCGATCGCGATAAAGGTGAATCCCGGCAGCTTGTAGATCGAAAAAAGCCTGTTGCGGGTGAACCAGCCCATCATTGAGTTTCCCCCGATCGTTGCGCATAGCGAACGTAGACCAGCAGGGTCGTCATGACGATGATCAGTAACGCGATCGACAGCGCCGCGCCCAGCGGCCAGTTCTGCCCCTGGTCGAACTGCAGCTGGATCAGGTTGCCGAGCATCAGGTTCTTGCCGCCGCCCAGCACGCGCGGCGTGACGAAGGCCCCCAGCGACGGAATGAACACGAGGATGGAGCCGGCCACGATGCCCGGCTTGATCAGCGGGATGATGACTCGACGCAGCACGCGCAGCCGGGTCGCGTATAAATCGTAGGCCGCCTCGACCAGGTTGAAGTCGAGCTTTTCCATCGACGCGTACAGCGGCAGGATCATCAGCGGCAGGTAGACGTAGGTCATGCCGATCATGATCGCGAAATCGGTATAAAGCATCTGAATCGGCTCGTCGATCACGCCGGTGCCGATCAAAAGGTTGTTGATCAGGCCGTTGTTGCGGATCAGTTCCATGATCGCAAAGGTACGGATCAGCAGGTTGGTCCAGAACGGTATGGTTACCAGGAAAAGCCAGAAATTGCGGCTTCCTCGCTCGCGCGTGGCGATAAAATACGCGGTCGGGAAGCCGATGATCAGGCAGGCGACGGTGGTCATGATCGATAGC
>JAOTUD010000555.1 GCA_029864065.1 Gammaproteobacteria bacterium
CACCACCATTTTTCATCGGCTCCTGTTGAACCATCCTGTCGGCAACGCTAGGCTTCGGGAATACATACCTGGCGATCCCATGGACAACAAAACTCGCCCCGATCTATCAGAACGCAATATCCTGCTACTGGCCGCCGCGTTGGCCGCGGTCGCGGCCCTGATACTGCTATCGCCCGCATGGCCGTCTCCGGGTTCGATCAGCGGACAGCTCAGCGCGGCGGCCGGGGCCCTGCTGTTGCTGGCGCCGCTATGCTTCGTCGTCATGAAACGCTCCGGATTGAGCGCGAGTCCGCCGACCTGGTTCGTCGTACACGTGCTGGCGACGTCGCTCGGATGCGGCCTGATCTTCGTTCACGTCGCCTCCGGCGACTGGCTATCGCCGCCCGGAATTGTGCTGCTGCTACTTCTACTATTGATCGTGCAGGGAACTATTTTGCGCGCAGTATTTTCACGCGGATTCAGCCTGCTGTTCGCGCGCGGCATCCTGCCGACGGGATTCAGCGCACCGCAAAACCTCGACAAGTCGGCGCTACAGGCGGTCATCGACAGCAAGGTAATATTATTGAAAACGCTCGATAGCGAGGCCGACGAAGCGCAATTTTCACCGGCGCTGAAGCACTGGTTGCGGCGTCCGCTGCAAAGCTTTCGTTACCAGGCGCTGGCCGCGCGCGAGGCCCGCATGATCGGGGCTCGCGCGGGCGCGTCGCTCGAACTGGCATGGTCGCGGCGCATCCATATGTTCGCCGCGCTGGCCTTCTACCTGGGACTGTTGGCGCACGTCGTCGTGGTGCTGTTCTTCGCCGGGTATGCCGCGGGAGGAGACCCGATAGACTGGTGGCACATCACCGCCTGGGGCAGCTGAACATGACCGATGCGACTACCCAGCTGGCATTGATGATCGACCTGGAACGCTGCACCGGGTGCAAAAGCTGCGAAGCCGCCTGCAAGCAAACCAATGCGCTCGGCCCCGGCAGTTACCGCAACCGCGTGATGTGGTTCGATCAGCAACAGGGGGATGATGCCGACAGCTCGTTGCCCCGGCTCGACTTTCTGACCGTTACCTGCCAGCAATGCGAGCGCCCGGCCTGCCTGCGCGCCTGCCCGGTTTACCCGAAAGCAATCTCCAAAGACCCGCTTACCGGGGTCGTCGCTATCGATGAAAACCGCTGCACCGGGTGTGGCGAATGCGCGCTGTCCTGCCCCTACGGCGCGATCGGTTACAACGCCGAACGGCACCACGCGGTCAAGTGCGACCTTTGCGCCGAGCGCAGGGCCAGGAATCTCGGTCCGGCCTGCGCGTCCGTCTGCCCTGCCCGCGCCATCAGTTTCGACAATCGCGCGGCACTGCTCGAACAGGCGCGGCAGGACGAGCGCGAAATACTCGCTACCGACCACTTTCTGCAACAACCGGCGACGATTTACCTGCGCAGGCCGCGCGACGTTGGCAACGACCCGGTTAACCAGCCCGCGCGCAGCATCCCCATGCTGATGCGTGACCACCAGAGTCGCGGCTCGCTGAAAACCGAGGTTGCGCGCGGCACTTATCGCAAAGCGGAAAAGGCGGGATTGCTGCAGCTCGAGGAGCGCGTCGTACCGGGCGGCTGCCATATTTGCTTCAACGGCTGCCCAGTGAAGTATCACCTGCGCGGCGACAAGGTCATCAACATCTACGGCAACGACGAGGATCCGGTATTCCAGGGACGCGTCTGCCCCAAGTCGCAAATGACGCTGCAGATGTATGACAATCCGCATCGCCTGCTAACGCCGCTGAAACGCGTCGGCAAGCGCGGCAGCGATCGTTTCGAGGAAATCGGCTGGGACCGGGCGCTCCGCGAGATCGCGCAAAAACTGTCGCAGATACGCGACGCCCACGGCAGCGAGGCGCTCGCGATACAGTCCGGTTCGCGCACCGGGGTATTGAATATCATCGGCGCGATCCCGCTGTTCGCCGGGCTCTGGGGCACCGCCAATGTCGCCGCTACCGAACCCTACTGCGATATGGGCAAGGGCATCGCGCTCAACCTGACGCAGGGCACCGGCGTCATGGCAAACGTTTACACCGAGGCAGACATCGGCAGCGCCGAGGCCTATGTCTATATCGGCGACAACCAGGCCGAAACCCGGCCGGTCAATTTCGGCATGGTCAACGACTGGCGTCTGCAAAACCGCGCGCGCATGATCGTCGTCGACCCGCGCCTGACCGCGACCGCGAGCAAGGCCGACGCGTGGCTGCCGATTCGCTCGGGCACCGACATGGCGCTCGGCCTCGGCATCATTCACTACCTGTTTAAGCACGACCTGTACGATCGGGAATTTTGCGATCGATGGATACTGGGCTGGATCGAATGGCGCGATTTCGTCATCGACCAGGGTTACGATCTCGACTGGACCGCCGCGGTAACCGATCTCGAGGTGGCACAGATCGAATCGCTGGCGCAAACCATCGCGCAGGCAAACGGCTGCATGATATTCCTGAGCCGCGGTATCAACCAGCATACCAACTCGGCGCAGACCAACCGCGTCTTCATGTTCGTCGCGGCGATGACCGGCAACTGGGGGCGCCGCGGCGGCGGTTATTTCAACGTCTCCTCGGAGATGAACTGGCAACAGCCGAAGATCCCGGAGGGACGCAGGCCCCCGACCCGCCCGGCGATCGGCAAGAATCCCTCCGACTGGATGGCGGCCATGCTCGA
>JAOTUD010000558.1 GCA_029864065.1 Gammaproteobacteria bacterium
AATACCGCGTTCGATCCGGTAAGCGCCGGTAATACCACCATCGCCCTGGTGCAGCCCGCGGGCTTCAGCGTGCCGGCCAATCAGAACAGCAGTATAGTCGCCACGGTGACCGGGGCTATTCCAACGGGGCAGGTTAACCTGACCCAGACCGTCGTTACGACGGCATCGGCAAGTACGATCTTTAACTCGGCTTATCCCGCATCATATGCGATCGATGGTTTATCTGGAACGGGAAGCAGTTGGTGTACCGCCAACAATGATCCTTCACCATCATTGACAATAGATTTCGGTGAAGACACAACGGTGAGTTCACTCATAATAGTTGAGTACTCGGCGGGAAGCACGACCTATGATTTCCTGACCGGGCGATTCAGGTTGTTTAATGCGGCATTGACACAGGTATACGATTCAGGTGTTGTCGCGCTAAGCGGCGGAAATATCGACCTCGACGTGAATCCCGACGTCAGCGGCGTGCGCAGGGTCGTTTTCGAAGGAGTAACGTGGAATTCGATAGAGCCATGCTTATCGGAACTCGCGGTCGTCGGCACTGCTCCGTGATAACTCCTGATTAACAGGTTGCGGCAGGGGGCCACGAATCTATAATCGTCGAGTTATGCGTAAATTCAGTTTCATTTTCCTGCTCGTGGCGGCAATGAATTGTCATGCGGATTCTGATTTATTCGTACCTTTTCTGTCCGGCCAGGTAGGCAATTCGACCGATCTCGGTGCAGTCGAGGTCGAGGGAGTGGGCGCAGTCAACCTGATCGCAACGAAGAGCGGCAATCAGCTGATGGTCCACGCCCGGGACCCGAAGGGTAAGGTCATCGGCAAAGCGGACAGCGTGGTTGGTCTAAATGACACTCCTATCTACGTCTCGACTTCTACCGGGTTAAGCAAGATCACAATTTACTGGGGTAAAGAGTGACTTCGAGGCATCAGCCTCGATAGACCTCCTGTTTTTTTCATCGATCGTTAGCGAGATTGTCGGCGTTAGCCTACTTGATCACTTTCCAGCTGCCGTCGGCCTGGCGGCAGGCGGTGCCGTAGATCTGCTCGGTTTTGCCGCCGATCTGGGCGTCCATGGTGAACTCGCGACACGGATCCCCGGCGACCTCGTAGGTCCGGGTCGGGGTAACGGTATAAGAATTCCGGGTGTCCGGATTGACCCAGGTGGTGGAGGTGTGGGTCCGCTTTGTTTCCAGTACTTCTGCGGTTCTCATGCGATCCTGTTCGTCCATGTACTTGCCGATGGTCGCACCGATGCTCGCGCCGACCACGGCGCCAAGCCAGACGCCTAGCGCCCTGCCGCGACCTTTGCCGAGGGTCGATCCGAGCACGGCGCCCACCGCGGCGCCGGTTAGCGCACCGGACTCCTCGCGAGAAGAAGCACAGCCCGCAGCCAGGAAAACGATAAGGGCCATTATTATCGTTAGGGTAGTTCGTTGTATCATGTCAAATCTCGGCGGTTATGGTAGAAGGTCAAACCTGGCCGTTTGACTCCCTGGCTGCCACTGCAGTTCGATTGAAATCGCGGCATATCCGAGAGATTAAAACATTTAACGCCCTGGCGATATTGACGCAAATCAAAGCGGAGTATTTAAACAACGGTTTTGCGTCGTATTGACAGGGAACTTCCCGATCGATTTGGCTAGATATTCTTGCCCAGATAAAAGTAAATGGCGCTGTCATTGTCTTCCGTGGCGCCGATCGCAAGTGCAACCGGACCCAGCTTGGTGTCGGTTCCGACGAAGATACTGCCCGCCGTGATCAGGTCGCTGAACGATACCGACTGGGACTTGAGCCAGACATTGCCAGCTTCGATGCTGGCGCCAACGTACAATGGAAATCCTTTCAGGCCAAGCAGGCTTTTGCCGAGGTCGAATTGGTAAGACAGCGCGCCGAAGGCCTTGTGGTTGCCCACCAGGGCGTTCCGGTGATAGCCCGACAGGTTCAGAAAGCCGCCCAGCTGCGCATAAAAGACGCTCTGATCGGCCTCGCTGTCGAGATAGGTGAAAGATGCCTTGCCGACAAGGCCGTGGTTGCCACGGCTGACCGCGCCTTTCCATTCGGCCAGGTACTGGGTGCTGCGGTATGGCTCGGGCGTCGAAGTCGTGCCGTTGATCAGTTTGCCCGTGGCGTCCTCTTCCCGGTAGAGAATACTCAGGTTTAAACGATTGCCCCGCGTCGGAAAGTTCAGGCGATCGAGCGTGTCGTAGCCGATATTCAGATATATCCCGCCGCTGTCATAGACAAGATCCTCCTGTAGCTGCAGCCTGTCGCTGATATCGCCCGTTTCCAACGTGATTCCGGTTTCGATCACGCCGGAATTGGCAAACTTGTAGCCGAGACCAAGATTCACCCGGTGCGATATAGCCTCGTAAATGACCGCAAGCTGGTTTTCGACAAAGGAATCCTGGCTTTCCCGGCGAAAACGGTAGTGCGCGGAATGGTAAAAAAGCTGCGCCGTATCGAGTGGCAGGTAGACTTCGCTGGCAAAGGTTTTATCGGTTCCGATCCCGATTTCGTTGCGCCACTCGCCGTTATTGTCGGTGATGTTGCCCATGCTGTAGGCGAAGTCGATATTAATGGTGGAATCCAGCGTGAAATCGTCCTCCCAGCCCAGGCCCATCTCGAAATGATTGGGCCCCCATGATTTTTCCCGGGCTTCGACAATTAATGCCCTCCCTC
>JAOTUD010000557.1 GCA_029864065.1 Gammaproteobacteria bacterium
TGCTGTTAAAAATCGGTTTGCAGGAACCGTTGGAACTGGCCAGCACCACCACCGCAACAGTGATCGGCTTCGTGCATTTCTTTGTCATGTTGCTCACCCTGACCATTTATTCGAACCTGGTTCAGCTTTCGCCGAATTACCAGCGAGCCGCCCAGGATTTGGGTGCAAACACTTTGCAGACCTTCTGGCACGTAATCCTGCCCCTGACTTTACCCGGGATCATGGTGGGCGCTTTTCTGACCTTCGTACTGTGCATCGGCGACTACATCACCCCGCAAATACTCGGGGGCAATAACGAACTCGTTTTACCGCAAATCATTATGCTGCAGCTCGGTCGTCGTGCCGATATACCGACAGCTGCCGCGCTGTCTATCGTCCTGATGCTGGTAGTCACCCTGGCATACATTCTGTGCCTGCGCTGGCTAAAAATGGAACGGGCATGAGCCTGCGCAGTATTTTGTCCGGCGCCTTCTCATGGTCCTACTTTGTCGCCATCTATGTATTCATCTTCCTGCCGGTTGCGGTACTGGTATTGTTCTCGTTTCAGGATGGCACGCTGCCGATACCGCCATTCAACGGGGTAACCCTGAAATGGTACGCCGAGGTTTTTACCGATCCCAAACTGATGTCGGCACTGGGCAACTCGTTAAACGTCGCATTTTTATCATCGCTGCTGGCCTGCTTGCTCGGATTTTGCGCCGCTTACGGTCTCGCCCGCTTTCGACTACCGGCCACGGCATTGCAGCGTATTCTGCTGACTGCGCCATTGACGGTCAGCTACCTGATCATCGCACTGGGACTGCTGGTATTGTTCAACTGGGCGGGAGTGAGACTTTCTTTGTGGACCGTTGGCATCGGCCATGTCGTGATTAACCTGCCGCTATGCTTCGCAATCATCTATGCCTCGATGGGAGAGCATCAGAAGAACACAGAACGCGCCGCACAGGATCTGGGTGCGAACGGTATACAGGTCGTGTTGCTGGTGACCGCGCCCATGCTGATGCCATCGATCCTGGCCGCGTTTTTCCTGTCGTTAACCTTCAGCTGGGATGAATTCATAATTTCGTTTCTGCTTTCGCGCTTTGATGTCACGCTGCCAGTCGAAATCTGGAGCCTGCTGCGTTCCGGCCTGAATCCGAAAACCAACGCGATTGGCAGTATTGTTTTTCTAACATCGAGTGTTTTGCTGGTGGCGCTGGAAATATTTGTATTTCGCGCGGGGAGTGGTAAATGACCGCGGATGTCAGACTGGAAAAAATTACCAAAACGTTCAAGGACTTCACTGCACTAAGCGAAATAATGCTGGATATAGAGGCGGGCGAATTTATCGTTCTGCTTGGGCCTTCGGGATGCGGGAAATCGACGTTATTGTCGATCATCGGCGGTTTCCTGTCGCCAAGCTCCGGCAGGGTTTTTATCGGCGACAAGGATATGACCGGCGTGCCGCCATCCATTCGTCCGACAACAACCATGTTTCAGGACTATGCGCTGTTTCCGCATATGAACTTAAGAGACAATGTCGCCTTCGGTCTGCGCATGCGCAAGCTCGGTCGCAGGGAAAGAGGGTTAAAAGCGGATGAGTTTCTCGACCTGGTCGGGATGAAAGCCTCGGCAGTAAGAAAGCCGCACGAGCTGTCGGGTGGCCAGCGCCAGCGCGTGGCACTAGCCCGTGCACTCGCGGTAGACCCGGATCTGTTGCTGCTGGACGAGCCGCTCGGTGCGTTGGATATGAAACTGAGACGACAAATGCAAGACGAGCTAAAAAACATTCAAAGGGAAATTGGAACCACATTTATTCATGTGACCCACGACCAGGAGGAGGCGATGGCAATCGCCGACCGTATCGTGGTAATGAATGATGGCGTGATCGAGGGCTGCGGTGAACCAGTTGATATTTATATGCGTCCACAATCGATATTTACGGCGGGATTCATGGGCGAAGTGAATTTCATTCCAGGGAAAGTCATGAGCAAAGACGCGCTGGAATTCGCTATTGAGACCGCCCTGGGTTCGATGAAAATACCGATCGATGCCTTTAGCGCCGGTACGCCGACTCCAGGAGAAAAAACCATGCTCTGTATCCGGCCTGAGCAACTACACCCATCGTCCGAGCACACCGTGCACGCTGCCCTGTGTCAGGCCAGGATTATCGATGGGGCTTTTTTTGGCACCCACTTTCGCTGTCATCTGCAACCCGTAACGGCTCCCGAACTGATACTGGTGGCACACATGCCGCAGTCTGCGCAATTACGAGTGGGCGAGACGATTGATGTACGGGTGAAATCTGGTGATATCATAGCGTTACCGTCAAACCACTCGATGCCGAACCATGAAACGATGTGACCCGAAAGACTGGTACGAAGTACAGACCATAGGAGACGGTGTTACCTATATCTGCGAGCCTCACATCAAGGAGTTTTACCGCTGCAATATCTGGCATGTCAGGGGCAGTAGCAGCGACATGCTGGTTGATAGCGGGATGGGTGTGGTCTCGCTACGCGAATGGGTGCCGCTAGTAACCGAAAAAAAACTAATCGCTGTTGCCAGCCACACTCACTTCGATCATATCGGCTGTCATTATGAATTTGACGACAGGGTAGTGCATGCTGCAGAAGCCGACCTGCTAGCGCACCCGACTCGTGAAAATACGCTCGCCACCCCGTATGTAACCGATCAAATCTTTACCCG
>JAOTUD010000559.1 GCA_029864065.1 Gammaproteobacteria bacterium
CTGGTCGCCAACATGGCGCTGACTTTGAACCTGGTGCTGATGGTCGCGATCCTGTCCATTTTCCAGGCCACCCTGACGCTGCCCGGAATCGCCGGCATCGTGTTAACCGTCGGTATGGCGGTAGACGCCAACGTTTTGATATTCGAGCGGATCCGCGAGGAAATAAGGATTGGCAACACGCCGCAGGCGGCTATTTACGCCGGCTATGAAAAAGCTTTCGGTACTATCGCCGACGCCAATATCACGACCTTTATTGCGGCGATCGTGCTGTTCGGCTTTGGCACCGGCCCGATACAGGGATTCGCGGTCACGCTGATGATCGGCATCGTGTCGTCGATGTTCACCGCGATCTTTGGCACCCGCGCAGTCATCAACCTGATTTACGGGCGTAAACAGATAACCCGGCTGGCAATCTGAGCATGGCTATAACCCGTTTCAACAACCTCGATTTCATGGCCTGGCGCAGGGTGGCGCTGGCCTTGTCGGTGACGCTGATGCTGGCCTCGATCGTCAGCCTCGTCACCCTCAAGCTCAACGTCGGTATCGATTTTACCGGCGGCAGTATCATCGAGGTGGGCTACCAGCAGGCGGTCGAGCTCGAACCGATACGGCAGGCGCTCGAAGCCGATGGCTTTGGCGACGCCATCGTGCAGCATTTCGGCAGCGCCAGCGAAGTTTTGATCCGACTGGTTCCCGATGCCGAAAAGGACAAGGCGGAGCTGAGTTCGCAAATTATCGGCCTGCTGAAGGCGGCCAGCGAGACCGATATCGACGTGAGGCGTGTCGATTTCGTCGGTCCCCAGGTTGGCGAAGAGTTGACCGAGGACGGCGGGCTCGCGGTGCTTTACGCGCTGATTGCGATACTCGTGTACGTCACGTTTCGATTCGAATACCGCTTTTCGCTCGGCGCCGTGGCGGCGCTGATACACGACGTCGTGATCACGCTGGGAATATTTTCGATATTGCAGCTCAACTTCGACCTGAGCGTACTGGCGGCGATTCTGGCGGTGATCGGCTACTCGCTCAACGATACCATCGTCGTCTTCGACCGCGTGCGTGAAAACTTCCGCAAGATCCGTAAAAAGACTCCGCGGGAAGTCGTGAACCAGTCGATCAGCCAGACCATATCGCGCACCTTGATGACGTCATTTACGACCCTGCTGGTGCTATTATCCCTGTTCCTTCTCGGTGGCGAAGCGATTCACGCCTTCGCGACGGCGCTGATTATCGGAGTGCTGGTAGGAACCTACTCGTCCATTTATGTAGCCACGACCACCGCGTTGGCGCTCGGCATCAGCCGTCGCGACCTGCTGCTGCCGGACAAGGAAGGCGAAGATATGGCGAGGCCGTAATCCTGGGAGGAAAGCATGCCAATTAATCCCGAACTGATCGATGAACTAAACCTGCTCAGGCGTTTCAGCATGGGCGGACCGGTAGCGATGGACGTGCACGACAATCCGGACCCGGCCATCGTGGCCGCGGCCGCGCGCATGCACGAAAAAGGTTTGATTACCGAGCCTGTTGGTGGTCAGTTGACCGACAGCGGGCGCGAGGCCATCGAGCACATGGAGCGCCTGTTCAACCTGCTCGACCCGCCGCTGGAACCGATCTAGACACGCTATCCAGGCTTGGTCAGAGGCCTCGCTGCTCACTGGTTTTATCTGGTCGTCGAAGTCCTGGCAGCGTAAAGCGGTAGAGACATGCCGCGGCAACGAGAGCGCTGAAGCGCGATCAGTCAGGCAGTATTACGGTCGTTCTCGCCAGTTTCGCCTTCTTGTCGGCAACGAGTTTAAAATCCGTAAATGCGATGCGGATGTAGTCGAAGTTCTGCAACTGCTGGCGTCGCACCGGCGCCTGGTTGACAAAGGTTCCGTTCGTGCTGCCAAGGTCCTCGATAAAGATATCGATCAATCCATCCATGAGCTGGTTTGGAATCAGGTCGACGCGCGCATGATCGGTGCTGACGGATTCTTCATCGATGACGATGTCGTTTTGCGGAGAACGCCCTATATATATGGTGGCCTTGTCGAGAGGAAAACTCTTCATCACGACATCGTCCACCAGCAACTGTAACTCTGCCAAGGTATTATTCTCGTCTTAGAAAGTTACCCTTGAGTATATGCCGGCTCTGGCCCGTTTCAAGGTGACGCGCCACACAGAATTGAATCTATCGAATTATTTACTAATTCATGACGACGCCTGAAGGTTCCGCCAGGCGGCTACCGATATCCCGTTCGCTGGATTGCACCAATATCGACATTCCTCGGCAAGACCCGTGCAAACTGGTGTTCTAGTGTTCGAAATTCTGGCCAGCTATTGGTCGGAAGGTGCCAGTCTTGGGCAAATCGATAACCGATATTCCCGGAATCGGCCCGAAAACGGCAGAAATTCTGTTTGCAAACAGTTTCAAGACGTTGGCCGGGATTGCGAGCAGCCCGGCCGCAAGGCTCGCCGAGGTTCCCGGTTTTGGAATGTCCCGGGCAACCGTTATTATCGAAGCGGCAAACAAACTGCTCAAAACCACCGCCTCTAACGCAACAAAAATGACCGCAACCAGGTCCTGGGCCGACACAGCCAGGGCAAAGCCAATCTGTGGCCGGAAAAGCCAGCGAGACAGAGCAGCAGCAGAAGCTCAGGAAGGAAAAGCACGCAAAGAAGCGCGAAAAAGAAGTCGGTGACAAATGCA